>JAASTL010000245.1 GCA_021767305.1 Piscirickettsiaceae bacterium
CCCGGTTCTGCCAAACGCGCGCCCAACTCTACCACACGGCTTAATAACCATTGCAATACCACCGGCCCGCCATGCCCTTGAAGCTCAAGCACATCTTCACCAGTGAAAGAATTGGGGTTAGGGAAATAGAGCGCAATACCTTTATCTAAGACTTCACCCTCAGCGCCATAGAATTCGCCATAGTGAGCATATCTTGGTTTAGGCGTTTTTCCTAACATCGCTTCAGCAATGCTAAGCGCTTTATTCCCCGAGACACGGACAATACCCACCCCGCCCCGCCCCGGTGCCGTGGCAATTGCTGCGATGGTATCGATATTGTCAAATTGCATCAGCTTTCCTCTTCAAATCTCATAAATAAAAAAACGCCCAATTATGGGCGCTTTAAAAGAGCTTATTCATAAGCTATGCTGGATTACGCCACAACTTCATAAGTTTTGGTTTGAATATCCGTAATAAACTCTTTCTCTTTATACAAGGCAATGGTTTTATCCATTTTCTTTTTAGAAGTGAAGGTCATCTCTTCCGCTTCACCACTCACCTTAAAAGACAAAACAAATAAAGTTCTGTTTTGGTTTGCTGGATTATTATCCGCTGCAGTTGGTGCAGCCTGTGCCACTTGAGCAACTGGTGCTGCACCTTCTTCTAATGGAATATAACCGTCTTTAGTTTTGTAACAGATTGGTTGAGTTCCATCCGCCACCAAATATTCGACTTTACCGAACATTGGGTGATCTGAACCTAGTTTTTGATAACTTAATTGCATCTTATGTTTCCTTTAATACTCGATTCAGCGCCGAATTAAGCTTTGGCTTTTTCGTCTTCGCCAGCTTCAATTTTTTTGGTGATATACCACTGCTGAGCAACCGAAAGAATGTTGTTTACAACCCAGTAAAGAACCAAACCTGCTGGGAAGAACATAAAGAAGAAGGTAAAGATGAACGGTAACATCTTCATTACTTTCTGCTGCATCTCATCCATCATGGCAGTTGGGTTCAGTTTCTGCTGAACATACATGGTAATACCCATAATAACTGGCAAGATGTAATAAGGATCTTGTGCAGATAGATCCTGAATCCATAGCATAAATGGCGCTTGGCGCATTTCTACCGAATACAACAGCACCCAGTAAAGTGCAATGAATACCGGCATCTGAATGAAAATGGGTAAACAACCGCCAAGTGGGTTAATTTTCTCTTCTTTATAAAGCTTCATCATCTTCTGCTGGAAGATCGCCTTATCATCACCATAGTTCTCTTTTAACTGTTGCAGTTTAGGCTGGAACTTACGTAGACGAGCCATAGAACGATAGCTAGTTTCAGACAGCTTGTAGAACACTAACTTAATTAAAATCGTCAGCAAGATAATCGCAACACCCCAGTTACCTACTAGGCTATGAATCTTATCCAGTAACCAGAACAGAGGTTCTGCCAAGAAAGTCAAAATACCATAGTCAATAGTCAGCTCTAGACCCGGAGCAATATCCGCCAGTACTTTTTGCACTTCTGGCCCAATGTACAACTGAGAACTCAATGTTCCTGATTGACCAGGCGCCACCTCAACCATAGGCTCAACTACACCAACCGCATAACGGCCTTCCGCTAAAGGTTTAGCAAAATAGCTGTTTTGTGCTGCCTGTGAAGGCACAATCGCAGTCAAGAAATACTGTTGGATCATAGCAGCCCAACCACCAGTCACGGTGCGGCCAGTCACGGCTTGGGTATTTAGATCATCAAACGAGTGTTTGACATATTTCTCTTCAGCGTTTGGATCATAGAGAACTGGCCCTGTATAGGTATACATCATCCAGCTCTCTTCTGGATTAAAGCGGTTACGCACTAACTGTGAATAGAGGCTACCAGACCAAGCTTGATCAGTCGTGTTCTCGACTTTGTAGTCCACATCAATTAGGTACTTACCTTTAGTAAAAGTATAAGTTTTGGTGACCTTAACGCCATCTTGCTCCCAAACTAATGGAACTACCAGCTGATCATCGGTCATTTCATAACGTGACTGTTCTGCTGTATACGCACTCTTATGAGTTGGTGCCGGCAGTTTTGCATTGGCTTGGGTCGCTAGACCGTTTTGCGCCACATAAATCAAAGAGCCAGAATCAGACATCAATTGGAATGGCTGCGTATGATCTTGTGTCGCACCATATTCAAGCAATTTGGCTTCACGAATATCACCACCTTGGGTATCGATAACCAAGTCCAAAGTGTCGGTTACAACCTGAATGCGTTGCCCTTGAGGAATGCCGGCTTGTAACACTGGAACGGAATCATTGCTGACCGCGCCAGCATTCGCTCCCGGCACCTCTGATCCTGTTGCTGAAACCGAAGCATTATCACTTGCAACCGGGACTTCCTGTGCCGTGCTTGTTGCTAAAGTTTGTTCCTGCTTTTGTGCGGTAAACTGAGACCACTCAAGCCATATCCAAGTCAGCGTAAAAGCTAAAGCCAACCACCAAATTGATCTTGTATTCATCTAAATACCCTTTATTCTCTTTATGGGCGATTTTTTTGGAATCTCTGTCTGACTGAATTCTTTTGAATTCAATCAAGAGTTCTTTAAATTACTCTTCTTGATTTTACGGACCAGATGCAAAAAGCTGTTATGCAAAGTCGAATTATCAATCTCTTGCATACCCTTGCGGCCCAAAACCACAATATCATACCCACTTAAATCCTTTTTATGTAGACGAAATGCCTCTCTAGCGATTCTTTTTACTCGATTTCGCCACACCGCTCTAGCCAACTGTTTTTTTGCAATCGCTAAACCAAGACGTGGGAATGCCTCACCATTAGGTCGAACAATCATAGTCCAGTTACGGTTGCCAAAACGCTCTGCCTGAGCAAATACATGAGAATAAGATTTGGGGGTTAACAAACGATTAGATTTGGGGAAATTATTTTTCGCTTGTTGAGAAGAGGGGGTTTCTGGGCGGGTTGCCAACTCTTGATTAGAATTCATAAC
>JAASTL010000246.1 GCA_021767305.1 Piscirickettsiaceae bacterium
GCTGTAGAGACGAGAAAAATTAAACGAGTTATTCAGAGTCGACTACTTAAAGTTAATTTTTGACTGTGCAGCTGTTAATTCTATTAGGAGATTCCATGGCAGCAGGGTTTAAGTTAAGCGGTACTTTTTTCATTAATCCCTCTTAACTTTATTTTCACTCTGAGAGATTTGCACGAGTGAGGCGCGAGCTAAAAATGAGAGAAAATTTGACTGAATAAGGCGAAAAATGCAGCTATTAGCCAGTTTTTCAACGCAATTCAGGTGAATTTTTACCCTCAAGGGGCACCTAGGGCCATTTTTTAGCCATGAATTCACTCGTGCAAAGCTCTCACTCTATCTAGTCGACTATTTAGTCAAGTCATCCGCATTACGTACTCTAAGTTTTCATGCTAGAGTAAAACCTTTAATTAACCCTCTAGTTTTAAATTCCAAAAAATATTCCTATGCGCTTAGCAATAAAAAGTCACGCCTGCCTAACAGAAGGCTCAGCAGAAAAATCTATTCATTATTTAACCTTAAATTTGCCTACAGGTGATAAAACGCTTTTAGATTATCAACCGGGTGATTGGCTCACGGTTCAACCTAAAAACCGCTTGTTAATGGTTGAGGCGATTCTTGAGTTGCTTGATTTGAATGGAACCGAACAAATTGAGCTGCGCAGAGCCGGGGTAGTCACCAGTTCTACAGCACTGCAACACCATTTAGAAATTACTCAGTTGAATCCTGCTATTTTGAGTAAGTTGCAACGCCAGTACAACATGGGTAACTGGCAGGATCGTCAGGCGATGGTCGAATTTGCCAAAGGTAAGGATATTATTGATCTATTGGAGTATTTTCCAGAACTGCAAAAAATGGGGAGCGAGTTTTTATCTATTTTGTCACCTTTAGCTCCGCGTTATTATTCGATTGCCTCGGCTAATTTAACCGGGCGTGAAGTTTCTATTCTGTATCGTCAGGTTAACTATCATCACAATGCCAGAGAGCGTTTTGGGGTGGCCAGTAATTTTATACTTGAACAGGGTATAGAAGGTGAACTTGAGGTCGAGTTTAAAGCTAACCCTACCTTTAAGTTACCTTTAGATAGATCCAAACCAATTATTATGCTGGCGGCAGGAACGGGTTTAGCGCCTTTTATTGGGTTTATGCAACAACGCGAGTTGTGGGCGCAAGCGGGTGAGAACTTAGGTCAGGCAGTGATGTTTTATGGCGAGACCAATCAGGCGACTAATTGCTTGTTTTGTCATGAATTTAAAGAGTGGCAAAATCAAGGCTTAGTAGAAAACTTCTATGCTTTTTCCCGCGATCAGGCGGAAAAAGTTTATGTTTCTCATAAGCTTTACGAACAAGCGCAGAAGTTGTGGCGTTTATTGCAAGCTGGGGCTTATCTCTATATTTGCGGAAGCCAAGAGAAATTGGCGGTTTCAGTGAAGCATGCGTTTATAGATATTTTTCAGCAGCAAGCGGGGATGACTCTGGAGGAGGCGGAGCAAGAGTGGCAATCGCTAAGAAAGCAGAAGCGATTGCAACAAGATGTTTATTAATTCTCAAAGCTTTTTAGAAAATGTTTAGTGTAAATTATTTAAAGAATAAGCTGAATCCCATGCCTTCTAGGTGTTTGGCTTCAGTTTCTAAATCCATGTGAGTTAGAGGGTGATCATTTAACCAATTATCTTCAAACTCAAGGTAGATACTGTTATCGTCCGCAATTCTCAAGATAGGATCAACCGTCTCTAAATCTCGTCCACGATGAATACGTGCGGCTAAACGTAATAAAACCACGAGATAGATAATAATTTCCTTAACGCTATCATCAAGCTCTTCGGCAAAAATATCACAGCATTTACCTCGTTGATTCTGTACCAGAATACTCAGGATTAGTTTCTCTTGTTGGTTAAAGCCACCCATGTCTGAATTGGCAATCAAATAAGCCCCGTGGTGGCGAGCGCGTTTAAAGCTTACCGAAATACCGATTTCATGGAGCTGGCAGGCCCATTTTAAAAGACGTTTTAATTCAAAACTATCTGAGTGAAGTTTCCATAGGTTATGGCTCTGTTTAAAGAGGCTGTCTGCCGTATGAGCCACTGCATCAGCTTGATCTACGTCGACCTTCATCCATTTCTGCATCGCTTTAACACTGGTTTCACGAGCGTCTTCATCGTTAAGTCTTCCCAGGGTGTCAATAATCAACCCTTCGCGCAAAGCATTGGCTGAAACCTGCATGTGATCAATATGCAGTTCCATAAAAGTAGCGATAAGAATCGCCAAGCCACCGGCTAAGACAGGGCGACGTTCATCTTTAAGACCGGCTACCCGTAAGTCTTTGATATTGCCACTTTTAATCAGCTCTTTCTGTAAGTCCATCATACCTTGCAAGGTAATGCCAGACTCAGACCAGCTATTGATTTCTAAAATTTGTCCAATTGATTTAATACTACCCGAGGCACCAATGGCAATATCCCAACCTTTTTTGATTAAGGTGCGACGGTGAGGGCGCAGAATTTGGCGGCATCTTGCCGTCGCTTCATTAAAGGCTTCTTCGGTGATTTTACCTTTTGGAAAAAAGGCTTCAGAAATGCTTACACAACCCATTTCGGTACTGGTTAGGTGACGGTTTTTATATTCTTGCCCAATAATAAACTCGGTGCTGCCGCCGCCAATATCCATGACCAAACGTTGCTCATCACTATTTGGTAAACCGTTAGCTACGCCCATATAGATTAGGCGCGCCTCTTCTTGACCAGAGATAATCTGAATGCTGTGCCCTAGTGCCACTCTTGCTTGAGTTAAAAATTCACGGCTGTTTTTGGCGTTACGTAAGGTGTTGGTGCCCACGGCACGCACATTATTGGCAGGAATGTCTTTAATCAGCTGGCCAAAACGTTCGAGACAGGCAATGCCATTTGCAAACGCTTCTTTCGTTAATTTGCCTTTTTTATCCAACCCAGAGCGCAGACGAAC
>JAASTL010000247.1 GCA_021767305.1 Piscirickettsiaceae bacterium
CACTCAACTCAACCACAGAGCCGCTCGCCCCATAGAGCTTTTCAACTATTTGAGACAAACCTATCGCCACCGAAAACAAGCCTATCAAGGGCATACCATAAGCCATAAATGAATGCTTCAGAAGACGTGATTCATCAAGGTGTAGTTCCACTTGGTCTCCAACTTTACAGCTCTCGGTTTTTTCAACCTTAAGTGGCTTAGCTTCACCGCGGGTGAACAGTTTAGCTAACGCAGAAGTACCACAACCGGATTCGGAAGAGCAACCGCTACACCCGGTTTGTCGTTGAGTCTGCACCCAAACATAACCTGGCTCTTCGCGGACAATCGTGCCAATCTCTTTTAAAATATGTTCTTGCATTATTTTGAATCTTTAAGCCTATTTAGAGTCGACTGTTTATTTAATAAGATATTAGACACCATTATTAGACAGCATTATTTGTCATTTGTTGCTCATAGTAATGAACACATTAATAAACGCATTTTATAAGAACAATAATTCTTAATTAAGAGTTACTTTACCAATCTCTAGCGCCATATATTCTTGAGTAAAGCTGAAAAAACTTTAAATTCTTTTGCAACAAACGTAATCAATAGAACTTGGTTAGACCAGCATTTCAACGATTACAAACATACCCATAGCATGAATACAAAGTAATTTAGAGTGCTTTGCACGAGTAAGGCGCGAGCTAAAAATGAGAGAAAATTTGACTGAATAAGGCGAAAAATGCAGCTAATAGCTAGCTATTAGCCAGTTTTTCAACGCAATTAAGGTGAATTTGTACTCTCAAGGGGCACTAGGGCCATTTTTTAGCCGTGAATTCACTCGTGCAAAGCTCTCATTTAATGTTTTCTAATGTTCTATAATTAAATATTGAATCTAAATTTTTTGCATCTTTTCATCGTCAACTTTACAGGAACCTCACTTGGGCGCACCTTCCATAGCTAACACCATTGAAACAGATATTCTCGTCATAGGCAGCGGTATTGCTGGTCTTTCAATCGCTTTGAAGCTAGCTGAAAAACATAAAATTACCGTGCTAGCCAAAGGCTCCATTTCAGAGGGTAGCACCAATTATGCGCAAGGCGGAATTGCCGGGGTATTAGACCCGTTTGATAGTATTGAAGCTCATATAGACGACACTCAAAATGCCGGCGCGGGTTTGTGCGATCCTAAAGCCGTTGCTATTGTCGCTTCTCATGCCGCGGAAACTATCCAAGAGCTGATTGAGTTAGGCGTGCCTTTTAGTAAGAACAATCCAGATGAAAAATTTCCTTTTCACCTGACTCAAGAAGGTGGCCATAGTCACCGCAGAGTGATTCACGCTGCCGACCATACCGGCCAATCGGTTTTAAACACGCTCATTAAACGAGTTACCAAACATACCAATATCAACCTTTTACCGGATCACATGACTATTGATCTCATCAAAAGTCGCAAAAGTAAACGTTGTATTGGGGCTTATGCCATGAATCAGGCAGAGAACTCGATTTGTGCAATTTCTTCATTGTTTACCGTATTAGCGACGGGTGGCGCCTCTAAAGCGTATCTTTATACCAGCAACCCTGACACTTCTACCGGAGACGGTATAGCAATGGCATGGCGTGCGGGCTGTGAAATCGGCAATATGGAATTTAATCAGTTCCACCCTACTTGCCTTTATCACCCAAAAGATCGCTCGTTTTTGATTAGTGAAGCGGTACGCGGTGAAGGGGGTATTTTAAGGTTGCCGAATGGCAAAGCCTTTATGTCTGAATATGATGAAAGAGCCGATCTTGCACCTCGAGATATCGTAGCGCGCGCTATTGACCAAGAGATGAAAAAACACGGTATTGATTGCGTTTACTTAGATATTACCCACAGACCGGCAAAACAGATTAAGGAACACTTTCCAACCATCTACAACCGCTGTTTAAAAGTGGGTATAGATATTACTAAAGAACAAATCCCTGTTGTGCCAGCGGCGCATTACACCTGTGGTGGTGTCGTCACCGACTTAGAAGGCAAAACGAGTTTAGATGGACTTTATGCCATTGGAGAAACCGCTTACACTGGACTACATGGCGCTAACCGTCTTGCCAGTAATTCGTTGGCGGAAGGTCTGGTTTTTGCCAAAATGGCACATAAAAGCATTGCCAGTGCTCTAGAGACGAATGACATTAAGCATGAAGCAGTCAAAAAATGGGATACCACCGGTATTACCGACCCGAAAGAAAAAATTCTAGTCAGCCATGACTGGGATGAACTTCGACGTGTTATGTGGGATTACGTCGGTATTGTTAGAACCAATAATCGCCTTACTCGTGCGCGCCAACGCGTGCGTAACTTACACAAAGAAGTGCATGAATACTATCGTCAACACTCACTCAATCGCGATCTTTTAGAGTTGAGAAACTTGGTACAAGTTGCAGAGTTAATGATTATGTCAGCTCAGCGTAGAAAAGAGAGCCGCGGCCTGCATTACAATCTAGATTATCCTCATCTGCATAAAAAGCCCAAACCAACCATCTTAAAACCTAAGCTCAGATAGTCGAATACCATTAACAAACAGGCACACAACCAACAATCAAAAGTTTAAGTATAAAGCTCAAGCGGTGGCTCATTTGCCAGCCTTTTAATGAGATCGCCTTGAGTCACTATACCCTGTATATTTTGAAAATCATCCATAACCAGTAAAGCATCAATTTCATAGTTCGTCAAAGCTTGCGCGGCATGACGAATATCGGTACTCGCTTGCGTAGTCACCACTGAGGTATTCATGATGTCCGCAACCTTTTCAGGAACCACGCCTTCAAGTTCACCTGCCTTATCGACAATTACCCGTTTTAACAGATCTTTTTGGGAAAGCATGCCGACTAACCGAGCATTATCTAAAACCGGTAAATGTTTAATCGTGTGTTTTTGCATAAGATTCCACGCCGCTTCAATATCTAAATCAGCCGGTGAAGTCACTACAGG
>JAASTL010000248.1 GCA_021767305.1 Piscirickettsiaceae bacterium
GTATGGTGGACAAACTCCACTTAAACTGGCACGTGATCTAGAAGAGGCGGGAGTGCCTATTATTGGTACTTCACCAGAATCAATAGATTTGGCTGAAGACCGTGAACACTTCCAAAAGATTCTGGATGATGAAGGCCTGCTTCAGCCGCCAAACCGTACTGCAACCAGCGCAGATCAAGCTGTGGTGTTGGCTAATGAAATCGGTTACCCATTGGTGGTTCGTCCATCTTATGTATTGGGTGGACGCGGCATGGAAATCGTTTACGATGAAGTTAATCTGCGTCGTTATATGGATGCCGCGGTTGCGGTTTCGAATGATGCGCCAGTTTTGTTAGACCGTTTCTTGGATGATGCGGTTGAGCTGGATGTAGATGCGGTTTGTGATGGTGAGCAAGTGGTCATTGGCGGTATTATGGAACACATCGAGCAGGCAGGGATTCACTCTGGTGACTCGGCATGTTCACTGCCGCCATACAGTATTGCTGATGATGTTCAGGATGAAATTCGTATTCAGGTAGAAAAGATGGCCAAAGCATTAGGCGTAGTAGGTTTGATGAATACCCAGTTTGCGGTTAAAGGCGACGACATCTATGTACTCGAAGTAAACCCGCGTGCCTCACGTACTGTGCCGTTTGTTTCTAAAGCAATTGGTCAACCATTAGCTAAAATTGCCGCTCGCTGTATGGTTGGGCAGAAATTAGCTGACCAAGGTTTTACTAAAGAAATTAAACCTACTCATTACTCAGTGAAAGAAGCGGTCTTCCCATTCATTAAATTCTTGGGTGTGGATCCGATTCTTGGTCCAGAAATGAAATCTACCGGTGAAGTCATGGGTGTCGGTTCAAGTTTTGCGCAAGCTTATTCAAAAGCTTCTTTAGCGGCTGGAACAGTACTGCCGCAATCTGGAACGGCATTCTTAAGTGTGCGTAAAGCAGATCGTGAGCGTGTGGTTGATTTAGGCCAGCAATTATTGAATCGTGGTTTTAAAATCGTGGCAACACGTGGTACGGCTAAATCACTGCAAGCAGGTGGCGTTGAGTGTGAAATCGTCAATAAGGTCACAGAGGGTCGTCCAAACATTGTCGATTCAATTGTGAACGAAGAGATTGATTTGATTGTTAATACTTCTGATGGTTCTGTGAGTATTCAAGACTCCTCAAGTATTCGTCGTGAAGCCTTGATGCATAAGACTTGTTACACGACGACCATTGCCGGTGCATTTGCTATGGTCGCCGCAATGGATCACTTAGAAGGTCAGCCTGTAACGCGTTTACAGGACGTACATAGTTAATAAAAAATATAATATAGTTCTAGCTTAAGTTAGAGCTACAGAATTCAACGCCAAAGTCGGACTGCCTGACCTTGGCGTTTTACGTTTTAGTGATGGCTTTTAAAAAGCAATAAGCGAATAAAGCACTCTAAATGGAGGTTAATTAATATGCAAAAACATCCAATGACAAAAGAAGGTGCAGATGCACTTCAAGCTGAACTCAATAAATTAAAAAAAGAAGATAGACCTAAAATCACTGAAGCTATTGCTGAAGCACGTGAACATGGCGATCTTAAAGAGAATGCGGAATACCACGCAGCTCGAGAACAGCAAGGCCTAGTTGAAGCACGTATCAAACATATTGAAGGCACGCTTTCGCACGCACAGATTATTGATGTGACTAAATTACCAGCCACAGGCAAAGTGGTATTTGGAGCGACAGTAACGGTTTTAAATATCGATAACGACGAAGAAGTGACTTACAAGATTGTAGGTAATGAAGAGTCCGATATTAAGTCAAATAAAATTTCGGTCAACTCTCCGATTGCGCGTGCACTGATTGGTAAAGAAGAAGGTGATGAAGTCATCGTGGCGGCACCTAGTGGCAATATTGATTACGAGATTGTTGAGATTCAATATATTTAAGAATATTTTTATGCTCAATCAGGATTAATAATGATAACGGTGCAATCGCAACTTATTCTGCAAACCATTATTGTGACTATGATGGTGTTAATGGGTTATGTCGTTGCCCCGATTCTATTCGCTGAATTGACAGCCAAATTAGCTGGAGATATAGCAGGAATATTGTTTGAGATCACTGCTTATTCCGCTATTTTGGTTTTTATTGTATTAGCGGCTAATAGTTGTCGACAAAAAAGAGCATTAGCCTATCGCTGGCAATGGTTGCTGGCTTTAATCATTATGGTGGTGTTACTTTTTGGTATCGATCCTTGGATGGAGCAAATCAAACAATCCTACCCTCAAGGAATTAGTCAGGATTCAACCGACTGGAGCCTGTTTGCCAGCTTGCATGGAGTCTACCAAGTAGGGTATCTTATGGTTTTATTTTTGACGTTGTTTGGTATTTTCAAAGACTTAAAAACAATTCGAAATACCAAGAGTTAATTAAAAGCAGATTTGATAAAAAATGCTTATAAGCATTTCATTATTTTCTAATCTAATTAAGCTTGCAATTTAGATGCAAAAACGTCAGAATTGTGGGGTTTAAAAAAACAAATTCAAACTTCGGAGTTTATTTAATGAAACAGTTAACTTTAAAAGCACTATTCATCTCTGCAGTTGCAGCATTTTCTATGAATGTTCAAGCTGCTGATGACGTTTATGGTCAATGTATTGCAGACGCTGAGAAACTAATCGAGATCGGTAAAGCAGAAGGTGCTACTGCTGCGCGTGAATATGAGCAAAAAACAACTGTAGAACAGTGCATGGCTGAACTAGCTAAAATTGAAGCTAAGTATGGTGATAAAACTAAAGGTGTTAACCCATCTTCAGTAATGACTCCAGAAGACCGCGCTGCTTGGGCTAAGCTTTTCGATGCAGTTGATGCTAAGAAATATAAAGGTGTTCCTTTCCTTCAGGCGGTATACTACCGTTAATTGATAGGTCGCAACCTTTTCAAAAAAAACCGGTCTAATGGCCGGTTTTTTTATTTCTACAAATAA
>JAASTL010000249.1 GCA_021767305.1 Piscirickettsiaceae bacterium
AGAGTGAACTGCTCTTGAATATCAATACCAATGGTAAAAATGCCGCTGATATTACCCTCTTCATCGTGCATTAAGGCATTGGACCATTCAATCATGCGTTCTGCGCCGCTGTGATGCAGCCAGCTGTTACGAAAACTTGAGGTGATTATACCTTGACTGGCTCTAGTTATGATGTCGCAGACTTTATCATGCATTTTTTCATTTAAAAAACGCGACCAAAAGTAGGGTTCGGAGGCAACGGTTTCCGCACTATGGCCAACAAACTCTTGCCCATATTGATTGAGCCTGAGCATGACTCCTTCAAGATTGATGACCGCAATAATGGCATTGGCATTATTGACGATGGTGCTGTTATATTGCTGCTCTGCAGCCAACAAACGTTGCAAGCGATTTTGCTCGGTGATATCACGTACCGTGCAATGAAGCAGAAATTGACCATTAAGCTCTACTTTCTTAACTTGCACCGCAGCATCATAGGTCGTGCCGTCTTTGCGAGTATGAACACGGGTTAATTCAACAACCTCGCCATCAATGGAATCGGAGAGTTTTTTATACTCCTCTGGTGTAATGTTTTTATCCCAGTCATAGAGTGTTAAAGAGGCCATCTCTGCATCGTCGTAGCCAAGATACTGCTTGGTGATATCACTGTATTCGATTAAAGCCCCAGTGGTGGCATCCATAATAAAAATGGCCTCTGATGCCATTTCTAATAAACTTTTAAAACGTTCTGAAGTTTCTAATAACTCTAGCGCTTGTTTTTGTGACAGGGCTTTTTCAGTTTCTAGGGCGTCTTGGGTTTTACGTAGTTGGGTGATGTTGGTGTGGGTACCGGTAAAGCGGGTAGGGTTGCCTTGTGAGTCACGTTCTGCAATTTTGCCGCGATCTAAAATATAGAGCCACTCACCATTTTTGTGGCGCATACGGTGCACGTTTTCATAATAGGCGGTTTTGCCCTCAATATGCGCTTGAATGTCGGCAAAACATTGTTCAATGTCATCGCGATGTACTCGTGATTCCCAGGCTTCTAAGCTTGGAGTAATCTCGGACAACTTATACCCTAGCATTTCTGCCCAGTTATCATCAAACATGACTTCATTGGTTTGTGGGTTCCAATCCCACATTCCTAAGTGAGTGCCCTCTAGAACCAGCTCTAAACGTGTTTTCTGTTCTAAAATTTCCGATTCATCAGATATGTAACCATGAAATTCAATTACCTCGTTTTGGGCATTGCGAATGATTTTGGTGTGGTCATAGACATGGCGATAATTGCCGTTTTTGTCTTTGATACGGTAAATTTGGTGAGTGAATTCGGCGATTTGGTGATGGATAGCATGATTGACTTCTGCTTTTACCCTCTGAATATCATCCGGGTGAATCAGATCAGCGTAAACCAGCTTTCTGGTTAGAAAATCCTCAGGAGTGTAGCCCAGAACAGGCTCAATACTGCTGGATACATTGATAACCTGCCAGTCGTCAAGCGCATCCCAAGTGAACAGTATAATTTTTCCAGAGGTTAATTCATTGTCGAAAAAACCTTTGTGAGAACCCATACAACGTGCTTCCATGTTACAAGGATTAACAAAAACAGATAGTTTATCAAGCTAAAATCAGACCAAATGTATTGGTTTTAGTGATCTGAATATAATTAGTCGACTAATTAACTTATCCTCTAGTATAGATTTTTTAAAGAAAATGACATGCTTGAATAATAGGCTATCCGCATTTTGTGATTGATACCAACCATTAAATGCGGTTTTAGACTAGGCTGTAAGTTAAGGTTTTTTATGTGCTGGAATGGATGCAGCTACGCCACAATGCGTTCAATTGCCACAAACTCGTCACCTTTGGCTAAACCAGCCTCTTCCAATTCGTAAGCCGCCTGCAAATTCGTCCAGAACTGCGCCGTGGTTCCCAGCGCCAAACCCAATCGTATTGCGGTATCCGCAGTAATCGAACGCTTGCCATGCACTATCTCATTAATACGGCGTGGCGGCACTTTCATTACGTTTGCCAGTTTATTTTGCGAAATCCCCAAAGGCTCTAAAAATTCTTCTAATAAAATCTCGCCTGGGTGGATATTATCAATTCTGTTCATCTCCCCTCCTAATGGTAATCCACAATCTCAACGTTTTGAACCTGTCCATCATTCCAAACAAAGCACACCTTCCACTGCTGGTTGATGCGAATGCTGTGCTGGTCGCTTCTGTCACCGCTCAATGTCTCCAGACGATTCGCTGGAGGAATGAGTAAATCCTCCAGAATCAGAGCCGCATCAAGCATACGTAACTTCATACGAGCTTTGCGCTGAATCGCTTGTGGCAACTTTTTGGAAAACTGGCCTTTAAATACTTTTTCAGCATCTTTGTCTTTGAAGGTCTGAATCATGAGTTAACTATAACGAATATCGTTATATAACGCAATGCGTTATATTTGATTGAGTGTTGGCATCAATCACAAAATGCGGATACCCGAATAATATTGTTTGCAGCACGAGCTGAGTGCATGAGTGACGTTACAGATTTGCATACAGTGCGACTAGTTTACTTTTTTAGCGACTAGATGAATGTAACGCGCCATATTACGATAGGTAGGCTCACGACAATAACGGTATTCTAAAGCTAATAGCTCGTCCATATCCGTCTGCTGTACGGCTTCAGGTGACATAAAGTCATGGAACACTCTAATGCCGGTGTGTAACTCAATTTCAAACCCCCAGTCAGCAAGCCATTGGATAACTTCTTCCGGTATTTGTGGATTAGGCGGCGTGAGTTTTTTACCTTTGCCCATGTAGCCGTCATTTAATAACATTTCCAAACGCCAAGCACCGCGCAAGGTATTACGAATCACTACCGAATTGCGGTTATAAAAAAGCAGTGAAAGATGACCGCCAGGTTTAACTTTGTTTGCCACCGCTTGTAGGGTTTGCTTGGGTTCTGCCAGCCACTCCAATACG
>JAASTL010000250.1 GCA_021767305.1 Piscirickettsiaceae bacterium
ACTATTGGTGAACTCAATGCATTTACTAGTAAGAACATCGGGGCAAATTATGTTTATGGTGCACCTTCTGCAACAGGCAATATAGAACTTGGAGTAAATAGAGAAAACTATCGCTCCGACAACGGTGAAAACCTTGACCAAGAACGTGATTCAACATCTTGGAACGCCGGCTTTATTTACAAAATTACTGACAAAACTCGCTTAACTACTGAAGTTAAGCAAACCAACTTCGATTATGTAATCAACGACACTTTAGACAGTAAAAACACCTCTTACCTATTTGGTGCGCGCTGGGATGCAACCGCCAAGACAACGGGATATGCCAAAATCGGTAAAACGGTTAAAGATTTCAATGAATCTGGCAAAGACAATGCCGACCTTTCAACTTGGGAAGTCAGTATGGACTGGGCACCCAGATCTTATTCTGTAATCACGCTTAAAACTAACCAACGCATTGACGAAGGTAACTATGGTGCAGACTACACTGACACGGTACAACACTCTGCCGACTGGCGACATGATTGGGGGCGTGGCTATGTCAGCAACGTGGGCATTAGCCTTGCCAACAGAGATTACTCAAATGATCGTGAAGATGATACCAACAGCTACAATGTTGGGCTAACCTATATGGCCAAACGTTGGCTGGATATTAATTTTAACTACAGACACACCAACCAAAATTCAACCGATATCGATTACGATTACGAACGCAATGTTTTCAAGCTAAGTGTTGATGTAAGCTTATAATAGTGAGTATGTTTGTTATTGTAAGCTTGCTATCACAACCTACAAAACAAAACTGTATTTTTGTACTTACTTTTGCTGAAAACTCATAAGGATTACTCTTTAATGAACTACCGAATCAATCGATTCCTTTTCACTGCAATCATCTTTTTATTTTCGATTTCTAGCGCTTACGCCAACGAAAACAACTATAAACTCTCATCGGGCGATGTCATTTCAATCACCGTTTTTGCAGAGCCTGATTTAACATTTGAAGAGATCAAACTCACAGAAAACGGTGGATTTACCTACCCTTTTATCGGCGAAATAAAAGCCAAAGGCCTGACCGCTGTTGAACTTGAACGAGAAATAACAAATAAACTCAAAGGCGATTATTTAGTCAATCCCAAAGTCACCGTGAGCGTCTTAGAATACAGACAATTCTATATTAGTGGCGAGG
This sequence comes from Piscirickettsiaceae bacterium, assembly GCA_021767305.1. The sequence goes on from JAASTL010000250.1 coordinate 1,184, forward strand.
TAAAAGATCCAGATGGCTATCCATACCAACCCGGCTTAACAGTTCGCCGCGCCATTGCTCTAGCTGGCGGCTTGACCGAGCGAGCTTCTGAAAGAAGAATGACTGTAGTACGCGAAGCAGACATTGACAAATCTCCCAAATATGTAGACATGGAAGACCTGATTATGCCAGGTGATACCCTTACGATTGATCAAGGTTTCTTTTAATGGAAAAACAAAACAATAGCCCAGCAAGCCCACTGAATACAATGAACAATCAAGCAGATAATAACGATGTCATTGACCTACTACCTATTATTCAAGCCGTTTGGCGCCGCAAATGGGCTATTATGACATTAGTTTTTTTGGTCATGTTTTTGACTGCCTTAATAGTCATGTCCATAAAACCTACCTACCAAGCCACCGCGACCATGCAAATCGAACAAGAAGAAGCCAACGTGCTTTCAATCGAACAAATCTATGGTGTTGATGGATCAAGTGAATACTTACAAACCCAGTTTGAACTTCTTAAATCCAGAGCCTTGGCTGAACGCGTTGTAAAAGACTTAAATCTAACCACACACCCAGAATTTGACCCTAGGCAAGCAGAACCGCCTTTAATCGATATTAAAGCCATTATCAAAGACTTTGATATCCAAAACCTCATTCCAGGTTTATTACCAGCAGACTTTGCTGAAGAACAAGAACCTACAGAAGCGCAAATTCTAGATGGCGTTGTCAATCAATTTATGGAACGTATTAGCATCTCCCCTATTAAGAACAGTCAGCTAGTGAAAATCAGCGTAGACATGAACGACCCACAAATGGCAACTAAAGCAGCAAATTCTCTAGGTCGTAACTTTATTAATAGCCAACTTGATGCAGCAATGGAAGCATCTCTAACTGCAACCAACTGGATGAATGATCGTTTAGTAGAGCTCCGCACCAATCTCCAAGCTTCTGAAAACAAGCTACAAGCTTTTAAAGAAGAACAAGGCCTAATAGACGTTGATGGCATTGTCACAGTTTCAGCAGATGAGCTATCTGCAATTAACCAACGCTTGGTGGATGCACGAGCTAAACTTGCCGAAGCAGAAAGCCAGTACCAGCAAGTTCGTTCAATCTCAAAATCAGACTGGCAAAAACTCGCCTCTGTACCCGCCGTTTTGAGCAACCGTTTAATTCAAGAATTTAAAGCGCAAGAAGCACGCGCTCAATCAAAGGTTGATGAACTTTCTAAACGTTATGGTAAACGCCATCCAACCATGCAAGCCGCCATGGGTGAATTAAACTCCGCGCAAGCCAGCCTTAAAACTCAGGTAGAACAAGTTGTCGCAAGCATTAAGCGCCAATACCAAATTGCCTCTGCCAATGTCTGGTCTTTGAAAAAATCGGTCGATGAAAACAAAACTGAAATTCAAGACATCTCTAAAAACGAATTTCAACTACGTACCTTGCAAAGAGAAGTTGATTCTAATCGCATGATTTTTGACACTTTTATGAATCGTCTTAAAGAAACCACTGCAACAGCAGACATAGAAACCACCAATGCGCGCATTGTTGATCCTGCGGTTATTCCGAACCAACCAATTAAACCCAAAAAATCATTAATCGTTGTTTTAGCAGGTATCTTGGCGGGGATGCTGGGCGTATTTTTGACCATTCTATTAAACGTACTCAACAACACCTTTAAAAGCACCGAAGAGGTTGAAAATAAACTTAACCTACCGGTTTTAGGTATCCTACCACTCGTTAAAAAGAAAAATAAAACCGATAAAATCGCCCTTACCT
>JAASTL010000251.1 GCA_021767305.1 Piscirickettsiaceae bacterium
CGCTCATGAAACTGGAACTGAAGAACTTAAAGAGAATAAGCTAACAGAGGCTGAGCAAGTGGATAAAACATCGAAAGATTAGCTTTAGAAAAATAGGTCAAAAAAATAGATTTAAAATGTCATTCATTGTGAGATGAATTAAAAGAATGGTCATTCTCTCTTTAAGAGATGGCTTAGCCAGTAATCCACACTCACCCATCTGCCAGCACCGGTAAATAACAGCACTAGTAACATGACAAAGTAGGTAGCTGCAAATTCAATCCCATTTTTAAGGATGGTAAAGTTGCCGGCTTCGGTTAACCAACTATAGTTCCCATGCTTTTTTAGAATGCTAACTGCAGCAGATTTTCTTTGTTGGGCATTTTCAATTAAATCGGCTCGCCATTCCCAAGGCATGGTTAAGGTGCTTTCGGGTAAAACGTGCCAGCCATTTTGCCAGTGCGCTGATGCCGCTGCGACAATCATAGTAAACATCAGTGGAAGCACCATTACTCTTACCGCTAAGCCAAGTAATAAGGCTATGCCGCCAATTAATTCTGCCAAACCTGCCAAAGTTGCCATAAGTAAAGGAGCCGGCATATTGAGATATTCACCAAAGTAAAAGGCGGTGTCTTCCAAAGCATTTAACTTGCCCCAGCCGGCAAGAATAAAAATGGGGGCAAGATAAATGCGCAAAGCTAAAGGCCCTAGAAAATCTATTTTTTTAAGCACATCTATAAACTTAAGGTAGCCAACTGATGCCGTATTTATAACGCTCATAAACCCTCCTAGGTTTCTAAGTAGTACTACCGTGTTTTTGTGACTCGACAATAACAGCTTGTTCTATGAGTAGTCTTAAGGTGTCTGAGCAGAAATTCCTAAAATCTGGAGTATTAGCTGTTTGTAAGTTTTCTGAGAGCTGCTCATAGAGTTCGTTTCTGCTCAGAGCACCTTGTTGTAAAGTCTGAATGAGTACAAAAGTAGCGGGGCTAATTTCATTGAATTTAACGCTGTTTTGCGGATTGCGATAAACCAGTAAATAACAGGGGTGTGGGTTTTGCGGTATGAAATCAGCACAAATTCGATGAACAGGCCACTGATAGCTGAGTGCCAGTTGGGGGTGCTGTAAGTAGATTTTATTTTCATCAGCGGTTGTTTTATTTGTTTCGTCTGTCTTGTAAGTTTTAGCAGTTTCAATATAGAGTTCCACCCACTCATAGTGAGCTAATTCATAGAACCAATCAGGTAGTGTTTCTAGTGCATTACTGTTTTGCAAATAGGTTAAAAATTCGGCAGGAATATCTTTAAAAAACGGTGATTCAGAACGCCAATCACGGAAGAAACGACGCGTTAGAGCGAGCCATTTTGCTTCATCTATCAGGGTTTTACACACGGGAAAACAGTTGCCTAAAAAACCTCGAATATTTCGGATTAACAAATCTTCATAAACTTGGGCGCGACGGGCATCAACTCCTTCAGGTAAGCTTTGCGTTTCTGGCGAACGTAGGTATTGCCCTAATGACATTTGAAAATCTCTCAGGCCCTTAGGAGGTCTTAAACTGGGTGGGGTTGAGCCGGCTGAATCTGCAGTGCTTGATTGGTTCATTTCTGGTTGAGTCATGACGGACTCCTTTGATTTTCTATTCAGGGTCGATTATTTAGGCAATTTTTACCTGAGCTTGCATGCTGGTTTTTTGAATCTCTTTAATGATCTCAACCTCTTTCATTAGCATGTCTAAGCCAGGGTAGTTAAAGTCGCGTTCCAAGCAGGTTGGAATCATGCTGAAGCCAATATGTTGATAGGCTTTGGTGAGCAGTTCCCAGACAGGGTCAATCACCTCTGCGCCATGCGAATCAATAATCAGGCCGTCCTCTTCCACAAAATGTCCTGCCACATGAATGTAACCCGTTGCTTCCAAGGGTAGGCCTTGCAAATATTCATAAGCATCGAAGCCATGGTTTTGACTGTTGACATAGATATTATTTACATCAAGGTGAAGGTAACAGCCTGATCGTTTGATAATTTCACTGATAAAAACTTCCTCTGGCATTTCACTGGTTGAGGGCTCTATGTAGTAAGAGACATTTTCAATACCAATAGGCATTTGTAGAGTGTCCTGAACTTGGTGAATTCTGCTGACAATCCAATCAATGGACTCTTTGGTACAGGGCACAGGCAGAAGGTCATAAAGATGGGCATTATCTGTACACCAGGAGAGGTGTTCTGTGTAAACACCAATGCCATGCTCTTTAAAAAATTTTTTGAGTTGTTGTAAGAACTCTATGTCCAAAGGTTGCGTACCGCCAATGGAGAGTGACAGTCCATGACAGGTAAAATCATAGCGTTCTGTCAATTCACGCAGTTGTTTTTCCATCTCACCGCCAATCGTCATCCAATTTTCCGGGGCAATCTCAAAAAAGTTGATATCGAGGTTTTGCAGAGCTTGAGTTTCCCTAAGCATTTCTCGTCTTAAACCCAGACCTGCACCATTTAAAATATTCATAATCATTCCTTTAACTGGTTTTAGAAAGGTGTTTAAAACACCACCTTTCTAAATAAAGCTAGTTGGTCTAGGTTAGCTTGCGCATTTACCTTCACCACATTTACCTTCTTTGGATTTGCTGGTGTCATTCGACGCGGCACATTTGCCTTCGCCGCATTTACCTTCAGTGGCTTTTTTGGCTTCATCAGCAGCACCGCATTTACCTTCGGCAGTTTTTGAGTCTGACATTGCCAGTTGATAACCGCTCTCTAATTGGGTAACGGAAAAAGGGTTTTGGCTTGCATTAACAGTGGTTGCAGCAAGAGCCAAGGTTGAAGAAAGCGCAACGCTAGTAAGTAATTGAGTTTTTGAAGTTTTCATGGGAATCCCCTCAATGATTAAAAATTTTGTATCTGTTGAGCAAAGAGAAAACTTTGCTTACATGGGATTAGACTCAAGCAGCCTGCCAAACC
>JAASTL010000252.1 GCA_021767305.1 Piscirickettsiaceae bacterium
AACCAACTGTGCTTGATTGAATAATCTTAAATTTATTGGAGAATCATTATGAGTGATCCAAACTATAAAGAAATATCTGCTGATTTAGTGGATTTTGTCAGTCGCCTGACGCAGTCAGTTGCAGAGGCTCAACGTGCCTTGGATAAGAATGCAATTGAAACCCTAAAAGAACTCGCCAACAACAAAGCTTCTATTCCTCAAATTCGAAATATCATTACAGAAGAGACTGATTCTGAAGGAAATGTCACAGGAACACGAACTCAGACCAAAACTGAATTTACTGAATTATCTTTACTGAACTTAGGGATTACGCCGACCTTTTATCAATTTGCCAAAACCAATATTGAAGTTGCACTGGATATGCAATTTGAAGAACGTGTTAAAAGCAACTCCAACACTAAAGAAAAACGCCTATTAGTTTCTACTAAAAAAGTCAGAACAGAGAGACGTTTTAACCAAAATATTCAAGCTTACAGTAAGTTAAGTATAGAAATGGTCCCTGTACCTATGCCGATAAACATTCCTGAACTTGTAGATAATCAAGCAGGTTAATTTATGAGCAATAGCATACCCAATCAAATTTTTTGGACAACTCTTGGAACAAGTCTTGGCAAGATTGTTCAACCTACCGAGGTTAAAGATAAAACGCTCAAAATCAATAGCCTACGATTTAAATTTCATAGTTCAGTAGCGTCAGATCTTACCAGCTTAAAACTACCTTCCAATGAAGATAAATTTATGGATGGTAAACAAGAAACGGCATTATTTAAGATTAATATTCAAGTTTACTAATCCAAAGTGAGACTGATATGCCCTCCATAGACCCGAATAAATTCAAAATACTAGCGCGCTCTTCTAGGCTTAGTAGTACCGAAAAGAACCTTGTTAATAACACGCTAAAAGAAGTACAAAACTTAGAAGCAAAAATAAAAACCTTAGAAAAAGAACAAAAAAACGAGCATGCTCTTAGAAACAATCCTGTTGTGAAAAAAATGCTGCAAGAAGAGGCTAAAAAACATCAGCTAGAAATGGCGGAATTAAAAAAAGAAACACAACAAGAAACTCGTTTGAAAAACAATCCTAAAGTTCAAGCGATTGTTAATAAAGAAATTGGCAAATTAAACACCGCCCACTTTAAAGAAAAAGCCAAGCTGCAACAAGATATAGAGATAAGCAAGAAGCGCATTTTGGACTTAGAAAACCTGTTAAGTGCTAATAAAACCAAGCCTATTCAGCAAAAAGACTTTAATCAATTTCTCTCCAATTCGATTCAAGACTTACAAAAATCTTTTAAGGCAAATAGCAGTGAAGAGGATTACGAAATTCTAATTCGCGATGTTGATATTGAAGCAACTGTAATGACGGAAATGCAACAAAATAAACCTGTATTTATTATTCCTTCAAGAGCAGATATTAAAGAACTGGGCGGTAATAATTTTCAGAAACTTAAATACAGCCTAACCATTGCACCAAAGGATATAGACGACTAGTTAATTTGGATTCATAGAAATTAAATTCATCGTCAAATTCCTTTTACATAAACTGATTTAAGGAAAATAACATGAAAGTTCTAAATCACCGTCTGCATACCCTTGATGGAAGCGCCATGCCGTTTCAAGCTTCGCCTAACTACTCAAAGGGGCGCAAGCTTATTCAAGACTATATTATTATTCACTACACAGCTGGCAGCAGTGCCAATGCAAGTATTAACTGGCTGTGTGATAAAAAAGCCAAGGCCTCGGCGCATGTTGTCATTGGACGTGACGGCGACATTACCCAACTGGTGAGTTTTGACAAAATCTCTTGGCATGCAGGAGCCAGTAGCTGGGACGATAAACAAGCTCTGAACCCCTATTCAATTGGTATTGAGTTAGATAATGCCGGCCCTTTACATCGCCAAGGTGATGGTTGGTTTAGCTGGTTTGGTCGAGAATATGATCCTAGCGAAGTGTTAATTTCCACCCATAAAAACCGTTCCGAAGAATCTGGCTGGCACACTTACACTGAGGCGCAAATAGAGTCCTGCCGTGATTTATGTTCAGTGTTGGTAGATAAATATCCAATCAAAGAGATTTTAGGGCATGAGGATATTTCACCACAACGAAAAACCGATCCCGGCCCAGCTTTTCCAATGGCAAACATTCAGTCTTTAGTGATGGGCAGAGCCAGTGATGATTCTGAATTGCCAATTATGCAGACCACAACGATGCTTAATATTAGAAGCGGTCCTGGCACCTTACATGCCAAATTAGAAGAGGGACCATTACCTCCAAAGACCAATGTGCTGGTTTTAGACAAAATGAACAACTGGAATTTTGTCAATGTACTGGATGAAGTAAATGGCAATGTCGATATTGAAGGCTGGGTATATGGTTCTTATCTTAAAAAGCCATAAAAAATCTAGCAAAATCAATAGCCATCTCAGAATTTATTTAGCAATAAAAAACACTCTGGCAACGCCCTCTCCACGATTATCGGAGGCAGCTTGCCATTGGTTTTCTTGTCTACTCAACAGCTGCACATCACCCATATAGTTATTTCTTTTCAGGGTGTAGCCCATACCCAGCAATTCATCTTTAACTGCTTGCGGTAATTCTGGATTAAAAGCGATTTGATCTTTTGGCAAGAGCTGATGGTGCACTCTTACAGCATCCACCGCTTGTTGAGCTTGCATCCCCTCTTCCATTACGTTGACGATAGTCTGAAACACAGAGGTGATAATGGTTGAACCGCCCGGGGTGCCGACGACCATTTCAACTTTATCATCCGCTAGAACTATAGTGGGTGACATGGACGAGAGCATGCGTTTCTCAGGCGCAATCTCGTTGGCTTTACCACCCACTACACCAAACACATTGGCCACTCCCGGTTTGGTACTAAAGTCGTCCATTTCATCATTCATTAAAAA
>JAASTL010000253.1 GCA_021767305.1 Piscirickettsiaceae bacterium
AGGTCAGCAAACTGTTTGGGTTCGAGGTCGTGAATCAGCATTTGCTGAAAGGTGGTGTATTGATCGGTAAGCGGGCTTTGAATTTGGTTGTCTAAATCGGCAGTCAGTGCTTCTTCGAGAATATTTTCTAGCAATCGAGCTTTACCCGCCATCAACTCGGCGAGTTTAACGGGTGATTTTATTGCCTGCGTAACCTTGGTGGAGAACTCTTGAATAAGGTTTTTGAACTTAGTGAACTCTTTTTCTAAAGGAATAATTTGCCCAGTGCTCTCACTGGGTTTACCTAGCCAAATCTCAGCGACTTTTTCACCATTTTCATAAAACTGAAACCAGACATAATCGGTAATAATCAGATTATCCAAGGCATTTTTATAGCGGGTAAACTGCTCTTTGTACTGTTTGTGATTGAGGTCTTTACCAATATCTTTGGCCTCGATATAACCAATAGGGACACTGTCTTTGGTAATGACATAATCTGGGTTACCGCAGTCGGTGATTTTTGACGGTTCATTGGTGATATGAAAGTCGGGTAATAAGGTTTGCAGCAGGGCTTCTAAATCGGCTCTAAAGGTGTGTTCACTACTATGGCCTTGAGCTAGGCGGTTATTAAGTTGGTCAAGATATTCTGAGATTTGCATCGCTTAAATCAATTTATTTTTGTATTTTTAGAGAAGCTAGTTTAGCTCTAAATCTAAAAAAGGTGGGTAAAAAGTAAAATTACTTAGGCTATTTTTACGGCTTTGTCACAAAGCGTTAATTGGCCAGATTTTGCAATGGGTCTTGTTTTTGGTTGAGGATGCGTAATACCAGTAGTCTATTTTGTTGGTGATAAAAGTAGATTGAGTGGTTTTGATAAACGAACTTTTTTAGTCCGGCTTTAATGTTGTGGTGTGAAGTACCTAACTCAGGATAGAGGGCTAAAGTCTCCAGTGCTGTGGTTAGGCCAGAATAGTATTTTTCTGCTTGCTTAATGCCAAAGGTTTTGAGGGTGTATTCTGCAATGTTTGCTAGATCATGCTCGGCGTCTTGAGTGAGTTGAATTTGCATCTTAAAGCTAGTTTTAGCGTTTACTCTGTAGAGTGTTTAGCAAGTGCGTTTGCCCAAATTTGTTGCGGCGTTTTATCACTTATGCCAGATTTTTCTGCATTTTCAATGATTCCAGCCAGTTCAACTTCGGCATGTTTACGCTGCATTTCTTGGCGTAAGACACTACGAATATATTCAGAGTCGTTGCCATAATCACCAGCCTTAATTTGGCTTTTAATCCAAGCGTCTTGCTGTTCGGTCAGGGTAATGGTTTTGCGTAACATGATTAAAATCGATTTATTTATGAGTATGAAAATATCATACCATTTGGTTTTTGTATTTAACAATCAACTTTCTTATTCGTTTTCTGTTGTTTGAGTAAGTCGTTTTGTTTGCACTATGTCTAAATGGGCGGCTGAAATTTGTTATTGGCTATGTTTTAATCGCTAGCCAAAAAATAAACGGAGAAAAATATGGGCTGGTCAGCGTGGGCTTTGGATAATATTTGGTTAGTTGCGGGTGGTAGCTTGGTGGTGAGTTTTTTGCTGCATTTTGTGGTGGTGTGGTTGTTTAAAAATTCAGGCAAAGCTCAGGCTAAGCAAGCTGAAACGAATGCAGATAAGAGTGCTGATAATGAGTAGATTTAGCACGAGTGTGATTACATGGTTTCAGCAAAGCAAAAAGCCAGGTTTTAGTGGGCTGACTCTAAGTTAACCTTAAGCCTGGCTTTTTTAAACGTAACCGTTTTAGTCCGCTTAAGTTTTAATCGGGTTGAGATAACGCTCGCGTTTTTTGGGTTTAAGTTTATCCAGTTCCACTAAAATCAAAGCATCAATACAGGCATTGAAATCGGGGTCAATACTAAAGTCGATAAATCGACAGCCTTTATCATCTGCCACCTCAGCATACTGTTTAAACAGGGTGGGCACCTTAACGCCCTCAATATCCAATAAGACATTGAGTTTTTTAAAGCTCTCTTTGTATTCTCCACTGAATATTTCTTCGGCAATTTTTTTATTGGTTTTGCTCAACTCTACCGGACGTAATCCTTTGGCCAAGTCTTGTTTGCTGCCGAGTTGTTGATCAAAGAAACCGATAATCAGTTCTTTGGCATTTTGCGGGTAGGCATCACTCAATGACACTGGCCCGAACAGGTATTTGATTTCTGGGTGTTGCGCAACATAGGCACCTATGCCAAACCAAAGGTAGTCTAAACTGCGTTTACCCCAATATTTGGGTTGCACAAAGCTCCGCCCGAGTTCAATCGCATGTGGCAGGTAGTTTTCCATTTCCGGTTTCAACTCAAACAAGGTGCTGGTGTAAAGCTTTTGCATGCCGCCATCTTTAATGAGATTGGCACACTCACCTAATCGATAAGCACCGACAATTTCCAGTTCTTCATCGTCCCATAACACTAAATGTCGATAACGGGTGTCGTAGGCATCCAAGTCCATTGCCGTGCCGGTACCTTCTTCGACGGTTCTAAAGGTGAGTTCGCGCAGGCGCCCTATTTCATGCATAACGGGTGAATCGGATTCATAGTCATAAAGGTAGATTTTTTTGCCATCAATGGTTTGGCCTAACAACGGTGATTTTTTTAGCGCTTGTTTCACGGCGCGACTATCCACCGGGTGGGCAACGGTTTCTTCAGTTTTGAAGAAAGGCGTTTTGCCTTTTTTAGCGGCTTTATGTTCTTTGTCGAGTTTATAGAGCTGTTTACGCATTTTGTTAGCGAGGTTTTTGGCAGGCAGATCATGCTCGGCAATGCTTTTCCACGGGATGGGTTTGCTTACAAAAAACTCAATTTGCTGGTGGGCTTTATTGAACATCTCTTTTACCAGCATTAAGGTGCCTAAAGGCTTGTAGAGTGCAGATAGG
>JAASTL010000254.1 GCA_021767305.1 Piscirickettsiaceae bacterium
ATTTTGGTTTGGATCAATCAGCTGAGCTGGTGTTTTTAGGTAATTATTCATTCGAATCGGGGATTGAAGGGGCTGAGTATTTTCTGGGCTTGAGTGAACTGCCAGATGCCATTATTTGTGCCAATGATTCAATGGCACTTGGCGCAATTCAGCGTTTTAAATCTGAAGGTATTAATATTCCAGAAGATATTAGCATTATTGGTTTTGATGATATTCAGGTGGCAAGTCAAGTAATGCCAGCCTTGACGACTATAGCCGCTCCCACACAAGAAATAGCTAAACACGCCTTTACTATGCTCAAGCAGCAAATTGAAAACAAACCGCTCACTTTTCAGCATGTTTCTTTGTCGGCGCATTTGGTGCCGAGACAAAGTTGTAAGAGCAGAAACTAAATATCGCAATTAATTCTGTTAACGCGGTTTGCATGATGATGTTGTGAAAATGGAGTTTGATATGAAATGGTTTATCTTAGCAAGTATTTTTATCTTAACAGGGTGTCAATCTGCAACCAGTAGCAAAAGCGCTAAGATTGATGAGGTCGCCTCAATTACGGTATTTGAACCGGCTATTAATAGCGAGTGGATTGGTGATGGTATTTCTTACTCTCCATACCGAGATGGCGAGTCTCCAGAAATTGGCAGCTTGACATCAAAAGAAAACATCCTTGAAGATCTTATGCTGATATCGCAGCATTGGAATTTGATTCGACTCTATGGTGCTGGAGAGGTCTCAGAGAGGATTATTGAAGTTATCGAAGAGCATGATTTACCCATCAAGGTGCTACAGGGTGCTTGGGTTTCGGGTTCGCAAACACAAACGCAAAACGATGCCGAAGTAAATAGTGCGATTAGCTTGGCGCAGCGTTATCCAAATACAGTAGTAGCGGTAAATATTGGCAATGAAGCCCTGGTTTACTGGTCGGGGCATAGGGTGTCCAGCCCGGCAGTGATTATTGATTATGTTGAACAAGCAAAAAAAGCAATAGAACAACCGGTTACGGTCTTTGACGATTACAATTTTTGGAATAAACCAGAAGCACAAGAACTTGCTGAAGTGGTTGATTTCATTGGTTTACACGCCTATGCTTTTTGGAATAATGTACCACTAGAAACCAGTGTTAGCTGGACCCAGGATATTTTTAAAGATATTCAGCAGCGTTATCCGCAAAAGCAATTGGTGATTGGAGAAACCGGTTGGCCGACGAGTCGAATTTACAATGATGGCAGCTATGAAGGTGGTTTAGTTGGTATTGCCAGTGTGGCTAATATGAACCGTTTTTACGATGAATTTACCCAATGGATCAAGAGTGAAAACATTGTCTCATTCTATTTTGAAGCCTTTGATGAAAAATGGAAGGGCGGTTTTGATGGCGTAGATCCCGATGCCAAAGCAGAGAAGAATTGGGGGCTTTTTTATTCTGATCGACAACCAAAAATATCCTTGCCAGCAAATGAATAATTGATTACAACGGGGAAAAACGTGTAGGTGGAAAAGTCACTTACTTTTATACTTTTACGCTGAATAAATTACATTTGGAGCCAGGCAAATGCCTGGCTTTTTGCTTTTGCTATAAAACTTAAGCGGTTGCCAATTTATGGCGCTCATCTAGTTCGGCTCTAATTTCATGAACACGTGCTTCACTCAAGCCATAACCTTTCATGACCCACATGGCTAAAATAGTTCCGGTGGCGGGCACTAAAACATAGGCTAGTAATAAGCCGTTTAAGGTCGCCTCAGTTTGTTGTGAAGCGGCTTGGTCAAAGCCGATGAGCCATAAAATAAAGCCGCTCAACATACCAGCAACCGCAAAGCCCACTTTTACCATCCACCAATAAACCGCACCAAACGTGGCCTCACGGCGGTTACCGTACTTCTGTTCGTCTAGATCACAGATATCAGCCGTCATGGACATCATTAAGGTGAATAAGCCACCTATACCAAAGGCAAAAAGAGGTAAAGGCAAGAACATCATATAAGGGTTGTCAGGCTGAAATGCCCACAAGAACATGGCATAGCCAACCAATGAAATGGATTGTGATACCAAGAAAGTATTAAGCTTACCGATTTTTTGGGAAAGGTAAGTAATGACTGGAATCACCAAGAAACAAGTGGCGATTGCACTCAAAGAGCCAAACCAAGCTGGCCAAGTACCGGCAGCCACTACATCGCCGCCATTCATATAATGCACAATAATAAAAAATGAAAACCCAGCCACTGTATTAAAAGCGTTAAAGATCAAAAAAGTAGCAATACAAATGCGGCGAAAATCTTTATGTTTAAGGACTTCTTTTAAGCCATTTAAAAGTTGGCTGGAACTCTGTTTTATGTTGTTGAGTGAGATGTCTTCAAGATGCTCAGGTGAAGCCTGAGTTTTTCCAAAAAGGGCAGGCATTAAACACAGTGCCAAGCAACCTAAACCAACCCAGAAAGCAAGTTCTCGAGCACCTTCTGCACCGTCATTAAATAGTGTTGGGTCATAGATAATAATCCAGAACCAAGGCACAATCACCCAAGCCCACTGCCCAATCCACTGCGCCACCGCCATGAGTCTGGTGCGTTCATGGTAGTCAGAGCTCATTTCATACCCCATAGCCACGTAAGGGGTTGAGAAAATCGTCATGCCTAAATAAAACACTAAAGATAGCAGCAGAAAGTACCAGAAGTTATAGATATTGCCGTTCTCCGGGTAAATCTGCCACATGGTGACAAAGCTTAAACCAGCGATGATAGCACCAATAAATACATAAGGGCGGCGACGACCCCAGCGGCTTCGAGTATTATCAGAGATAAATCCCATAATTGGGTCGGTCAAAGCATCGACTAAACGGGGGATAAAGAATAGTAACCCCCAAAGCACTGGGTGCATACCAAGGCTTTGCACTAGAATGACCATAAATAC
>JAASTL010000255.1 GCA_021767305.1 Piscirickettsiaceae bacterium
ACTAGATGCCAAATTCACCATCAAAAACGGTGTAGTCAACACTGAAACCCTTTCTGCCAAAGCCCCCTTTATGCGTATTAATGGTAGTGGTACTGTGAACCTGCCAAAAGAATCTTTGGATTATTTAGTTAAAACCAAAATTGTCGCATCAGATAAAGGTCAAGGCGGTGAAGAACTTAAAGACCTAAATGGTCTGACTATTCCGGTCAAACTGAAGGGGAGTTATTTAGATCCAAAAATTTCACTCGATTTGGAATCTTTAGTTGAACAAAAAGCCAAAGCGGAAATTGAGAAGAAAAAAGAAAAAGTCGTTGAAGATGTGAAAAAGAAAGCTGAGGACAAATTAAAAGACCTGATTCCAAAAGGGTTTAAATTCTAACTGACGGCTGATTTTTCGGATTACTGGAAACCTTAAAATGAAAACAAATTTATTGCGTGCTTCCATTATTATTGTCACAACTATGCAACTGAGTGCTTGCGGTGGCGGAGGTGGTGGAAGTTCAACAACACTTCCAGTTATTCCAGATTCAGACACAAGTAATCCATACATACCGATAGAACCGATTGATTTAAGTGGTCTGACGATAAGCCCTGGAACTTACAGTCAACAGACAAAAACCAATACCACCGATTTGTGGGATGAAGGCTACAAAGGTTTAGGAGTCACGATTGGAGTGGTTGATTCCGGGTTAAACCCTAACCATCCTGATTTTTACGATGATAACGGTTATTCAAGGATTGATTGGCAAAATGCTCGTGGAGTAGTATCTCCGGACGGCTATTCCATTAGTTTCAATGATGAATATATTGATATCGATGCACCGGATTATCATGGAACACACATCTCTTCCATTGCTGCGGGTAGAGAGTTCGGTATTGCTCCAGAAGCAACCTTACTCCCCGTTAATGTTTTCTTTGATGAATCAAGTGCTTACAACACAGCTATTCATGCAGGTGTTGATTATGCTGCTTCAAAAACTCCTATTATCAACGTATCAATCACTCAGATGGTTAACCTATCTATAGAGGGTGGTTCAAGCAGTGAATATAACCGTTATCTTGACACTCTATTAGGTTCCACTTCAGTTCTGGTTACTGCGGCTGGTAATGGTGGAACTGACTCCATTGGTGACCCAGTTGGTGCTGAACACTTTGAGAACTACAATGAGTTCCGTAATCTTTCAATTAACTCCCAGCTGGATAACAAAATTCTGCATGTCATTGCTTTAGATAACTCCAGTGATCAAATCGCAAGCTTCTCAAATTTTCCAGGCAGTTGCTCTGATGTATCGATTTTATCGGACTTAAGTTGTGACAATACAACCATGGAACAAATCCAAAACAATTTTATCTCTGTGCCTGGAACAGCTATTGAAGCAGCTTATGGTGGCTACGATGGTTCTGCCAGTACTTACAGTGCATCTTACAGTGGTACATCCATGGCCACACCGATTGTTAGCGGTGGCTTGGCGTTGCTGCTTTCAGCATGGGACCAACTGACCCCACAACAGGCGGTCGCTATATTAAAAGAGTCTGCTAACAACTCAGGGGTTTATAGTGACTCTGCTACCTATGGTGTTGGTCTAATGGATTTGCAAGCCGCCATTGCACCTTTGGGAGAACTAAAATCACTAGGTTCTGTGTCTACTTCTGAACCCAGTTCACTTTCCACTGAAGCTAGTTATAGCCTTAATGAATCATCTCTTAAATTACCTAGCGAGCTTAAAAACTTAAGTCAATTAGACGCGCTCAAATCGGTTGCTTATTTTGATAAATACAATCGAGACTATGCTATTGATGTGAGTCAATTGATTGAAGTCGATAAAAAAGCCATAGAGTGGAATCGCTTCTGGGCTAAAACGGCACATACTCAGCAAGATTATGATTTAGATGAGTTTACACTGCAGCTCACCTTTAATCCTACCGAAAGCATTGGCATTGAGTCGATTGCTTTATCCTCCAATGATTTCGATATGCACTGGGCAATGAACAGTGACGATCACTTTTTAGTCAACAGTAACCTGCATGGGCAATCCAAAACCAATCACTTTCAGAGTGATCAAGAAACTGAATTTGGTCACTCTTTTGCAAGTGCTATTCGACTCGCACCAAACCTCAAACTTTCTGCTGCCGTGCAATCTTCGCAAAACGACTGGCTCGCTTGGCAGAATAATATGGCAGGCAAAGATACGCCTATTAGCTATGACAAAACCAGCCATGCAGCAGGTATTTTCTATCAAGCAACCGCCAACTTAGAGCTCGGTTTGGCGACCCAAATTGAACATCAAAAAGACAACTTGTTTAATAGTTTCAGCAGTGGTGCTTTTGCTTTTGGGGAAGATAATATTTTGCAAAGCAATATGCTGACAATGAATTATCATCAGGGCAATAACCAATTATTCAGTAGTTTTAAATATGGCAAGCTAATAGATAACCGAGCCCAATCTGGCAGCTATTTCAATGTAAACAGTGCAACTATGGCAGAGCTTAAGCTGGGGTGGCTACACAATCTTTCCAAAACCAGTCTATGGGGCTTACAAGCCTATAATTCTAACCAACTTATAGATGCCAATATAACCTTAACGTTACCCACTGGCATGGATGCAAATGGCTTAACAGAATACACCTCTTTTGATTACAAGCATCAAGGTAAACTGATAGCCGATAGTGTGGAAATGTTTTATCGTTCAAACTTAACAAGTAACACGCAACTGCTATTTAATGTGGTTCAAACACCGGATGATAAAGGCTTAGGATTAAGTCTTAGCGGCTCTTTTTAATTACGCTTTTTCTGCAAACTTAAACTTATTTAAGAACAACTTAAAGCTTACTTAATGAATTGTCATTGACGGTACTGATATACTGCTTCGATGTTTCGATATCTCAAGCTAAAAGTC
>JAASTL010000256.1 GCA_021767305.1 Piscirickettsiaceae bacterium
CAATAAACGGGTTGCAATCGAAGATACAAACTCACGGTCATGTGAAACAAAGATAATCGTACCGGGAAAGTTTTCCATTGCCATGTTCAATGATTCAATAGATTCCATATCCAAGTGATTGGTTGGCTCATCCATAATCAAGACATTCGGTTTTTGCATCATCAATTTACCAAACAACATACGCCCTTGCTCTCCCCCGGAAAGCACCTTAACGGATTTATCAATCTCTTTTTGTGAAAACAGCATCTTACCTAAAATAGCGCGTACAGCTTGCTCGTCATCACCCTCTTGTTTCCATTGGCTCATCCAATCAAGTAGATTTAAATCTTCTTCAAAATCATGCGCATGGTCCTGAGCGTAATAACCGATCTTAACGTTTTCAGACCATTTGACCTCACCTGAATCAATCTCAGTGTCACCAACTAAAGTTTTCAAGAAAGTGGTTTTACCAATTCCGTTAGGCCCGATTACTGCAAGACGCTCTTCAACCTCTAACATCATGCTTAGGTCTTTGAATATTGGGTTTTCTTCACCATCAGTAATATAGGTTTTAGAGATGTTTTCCAGTTCTAGCGCCAAGCGGAACAGTTTTTTATCTTGGTCAAAACGAATAAACGGATTCACACGACTTGAAGGTTTAACCTCTTCCAGTTCAATCTTGTCGATTAACTTAGCACGAGAAGTGGCCTGCTTGGCTTTAGATGCATTAGCAGAGAAGCGGCTGACAAATGTTTTAAGTTCGTTGATTTGCGCCTGTTTCTTGGCGTTGTCCGCCAATAGACGTTCACGTGCTTGAGTCGAAGCGACCATGTATTCATCGTAATTGCCTGGGTAAACACGTAACTCACCATAATCGATATCCGCCATGTGCGTGCACACACTGTTGAGGAAGTGACGGTCGTGGGAGATGATAATCATGGTACTTTTACGTTCGTTCAAAACGTCTTCTAGCCAACGGATCGTGTTGATATCAAGGTTGTTTGTCGGCTCATCCAGTAACAGAATATCCGGGTCAGAGAAAAGTGCCTGGGCTAATAATACACGCAGCTTCCAACCCGGAGCTACTTCACTCATAGGTCCAAAATGTTGCTCTACCGGAATATCCAAACCTAGTAGCAATTCACCCGCGCGAGATTCGGCGGTATAGCCATCCATTTCAGCAAATTTAACTTCAAGCTCCGCAACCTGCATGCCCTCTTTTTCCGACATTTCAGGTAAACCATAAATACGGTCGCGCTCTTTTTTCACTTCCCAGAGTTCTTCGTTGCCCATAATAACGGTATCAACAACAGTAAACTCTTCATAAGCAAACTGATCCTGACGCAGCTTACCTAAGCGCTCGTCTGGATCGATGCTTACCGTACCCGAAGTCTGCTCTAAATCGCCTCCAAGAATTTTCATAAAGGTCGATTTACCACAGCCATTAGCGCCAATTAGACCGTAACGATTACCGTTACCAAACTTAACGGAGATGTTTTCAAAAAGAGGTTTTTCACCAAACTGCATGGTGATATTTGCGGTTGAAATCAAAATTCTGTCCTTATTCAGTAGCTACTGTTTTGAATTGCGCGTATTGTGCCATAAAACAGCTTTAAGTATTTGAAAACCCAATAACAAATCGAACATCCAAACCAGCTGAATGCAAAAAAGCCCGAACAGCTAACAAACTGTTCGAGCTTTATGGCTTAGTAGACTTTAATGCTTAAGCAGCCTGGGCTGCTCAGACAGATTAGACAGCTTAGGAAGTTAAACCGCTTCGCTAAGCAACGTATTCATACGTCTGATAAATGCCGCTGGTTCATCAAGTTGATCACCTTCAGCAAGTTGCGCTTGTTCTAATAAGAACAATGACCACTCACTCATTTTGGCATCATCATCAATGTTTTCCAACTTCTTGACCAGGATATGATCAGGGTTTAATTCCAATACTGGCTTCTGCTTTGGAATAGCTTGTCCCATCTGCTCCATCATGCGAGCCATATGTGCTGACATATCACCCTCTGCACTCACCACACAAGCTGGTGAATCGGTTAGACGGTGGGTAATGCGGACATCAGAAACCTTATCTTCAATTACCTTTTTCACTTTTTCAGTGAGTTCTTCACGCGCTTTTTTCTCATCTTCAGAAAGTTCTTTTTCCGCTTCTTCTTCAAACTCTTTTAGGTCTGCAGAAGTGATGGATTTTAGTTGCTTACCTTCAAACTCGGTAAGGTGTGATACCAACCACTCATCAATGCGGTCTGACATTAATAAGACTTCAATGCCTTTCTTACGGAACATTTCTAAATGCGGGCTACCTTTAGCAGCAGCATGGGTATCCGCCACAATGTAGTAAATTGCATCTTGATCTTCTGGCATGCGATCTAGATAGTCTTGTAACGAAATACGTTGCTCAACAACATCATCATGAGTGGTGGCAAAACGCAGTAGCTTGGCAATTTTGTCTTTATTGGCAAAATCTTCCACCACACCCTCTTTGATAACCTGACCAAACTGATCCCAAAAAGCGTTGTAATCGCTTTGGTCATCCGCCTTAGCCATCTTAGCTAGTTGATCTAGAATACGTTTAACCGAAGCAGAACGGATTTTGTCGACCACTTTATTGCTTTGTAGAATCTCACGCGAAACGTTCAGTGGTAAATCGGCTGAATCAATGACACCACGAACAAAACGCAGGTAGGTAGGCATTAGGTGTTCAGCATCATCCATAATAAATACACGCTTAACATAAAGTTTTAGACCATAACGACGGTCACGATCATATAGGTCAAACGGTGCTTGTTTTGGTAGATAAAGCAGAGAGGTATATTCTAAAGTCCCTTCTACTTTATTGTGAATGTGTGCTAATGGTTCACCAAAGTCATGAGAGATGGTTTGATAGAAGTTTTTATAATC
>JAASTL010000257.1 GCA_021767305.1 Piscirickettsiaceae bacterium
AGTTTTGCCCTACTGTACCGATGATTTGGTGATTGCACGTCACTTAGTGGAGCTGGGGTGTGAAGTGATTATGCCGTGGGGTTCACCGATTGGCACCGGCAAAGGAATTTTAAACCCCTATGCCATTCAGGCGATTCGCGAGCGTTTTCCAGAAGTGACTTTAATCATCGATTCCGGCATTGGTAAACCTTCCCATGCCACCCAAGCGATGGAGATGGGTGCAGATGCCATTCTACTGAATACCGCCATTGCCAAAGCCAACAACCCGGTTGATATGGCGCTGGCATTTGCCAAGGCAATTGAAGCGGGGCGTTTAGCTTATCAAAGCGGCTTAATACAAGAAAGCTCCACCGCCAGCCCCAGCACCCCCACTTTAGACCAGCCAATCTGGCACCAAATTCAATATTAACGAGCGCCCTATGAATGCAACTCCATCCCACAAACAGCAATTAAATGCATGTTCACGCCCAATTATCTGGACGATTGCCGGCTCGGATAGTAGCGGCGGTGCCGGCATCCAAGCCGATATTAAAACCGGTCATGCACTGGGTTGTGAAGTCTGCACATTGATCACAGCCAATACCGTGCAGAATTCGCATCAACTTTTCTCAGTGAACTCGGTTAACACTGAAGTTCTTGAACAACAGTTTGATGCTTTGATAACCGATAAACCGCCAATGGCGATTAAAATTGGGTTGATTGCCAATAATTCTCAACTTGCGTGGTTGGCGAACAAACTTGCGGAAATCAAAAAACACTACCCTAACTGCAAAGTTGTATTTGATCCCGTTATGCAAGCCAGTGTCGGGCAAAACCTCACTCAAGAAGCTATAGACAGAACACTCTTAAATGCTTTGTTTAAAAATATCGATATCATTACCCCCAACTTGCCAGAAATTGAATGGCTGACCGAACAAAAATTATCTAACTCACAAGCAGAGAAAAACACATTTAAAACATTAAAAACATTGGCAGAGCTTTTATTAGCTGAGGGTATTCAGCATGTTCTTCTCACCGGCGGCCATGCAGAAAATAATGATAATCAAGTAACAGATAACTGTATTTCAGCGTCGCAAACTTTAACTCTGATTTCTGATCGCATAGAAACTCAATTTAGCCATGGCAGCGGCTGTACTTTTGCCAGTGCAATGGCGAGTTTTTTAGCCTTGGGTTACCTAGTTAGAGATGCCTTTATGCATAGCAAAGCTTTTATCAATAAAGCCTTTGTTTTGTCACAAATTGAAGAACAGCAAAAACTAACGCCAAACAAACACACGGGTTATTATGGCGCTTTAATCCAACCTAGCTGGCCTGTTGAAAAGCAATACTATCCAAAGGTCAAAGCCCCTCAACAATCAACAGCAGGATTCAAGTCTATCGGTTTACAAAAACTGGGGCTTTATCCGGTGATTGATTCACTGCCATGGTTACAACGCCTGCTACCTCTTGGATTGGAAATCATTCAATTACGCCTTAAACATAAAACCAACGCCGAATTGGATGAGTTAATCGCACAAGCAGTAGCAATGGCACGTCCTTATCAAACTCGGCTCTTTATTAATGATCATTGGCAACTGGCGATCAAACATCAAGCCTATGGTGTGCATCTGGGACAAGAAGATATTGAAAGCGCGGATTTAAGCGCTATTAAAGATGCCGGATTAAGACTGGGTATTAGTACCCATGGTATTTATGAATTTAAACTCGCTGAACAGTTACAACCGAGTTATTTAGCCATAGGTGCCATTTTCCCCACCAAAACCAAAGATATGACGGGGCAGATTCAAGGGTTAAATAATCTGCAACAAATATTAGCACTGCAAACCTCAGATATTCCGGTAGTAGCGATTGGAGGAATCAGTCTGCACCGTGCCCCACAAGTGTTGCAAACCGGAGTGCAATGCATCGCGGTGGTAACCGCTATTACTGAAGCCGATAATCCAGAAGTGGCGGTGAAAAAATTTAATGATTATTTAAAACGCGCTTAGAAAGCCAACAGAGGGAACAGGAACTAAGACTTATTGGCTTTATTAGCGCTTTAAAGCTCAGACGTTTTTTTCAAATATCGGTTGGGCGTGGCGTTATTGTGTCGATGATTTAACGTTGTTAGTAAAAACTGACTCGCCAAAATAGACACTAAACAATAACCTAAAAAATAATAAAAGCCGCTTTCCAGCGTAATCTCTGTTGTCACCAAAGCAGAGTTTCCCGAACTGGCTTTAATGGCCAAATAAGAGATCAACAGTGCCATGACAAACACATCTGCCATGGACCACTTACTCAAAAAAGCACTGCTTTTTGCCAAACTATTTTTGAGCGGTTTTATAAACCAAGAAGCGACCAGTAAGCCGAGTTTTAAAACCGGAACAAAAATACTGAAAAACACAATTAAAAATGCCACCAACTCATACCCGTCACTCCACAAATCTTGCGAAGTTTGCAAGATACTTTTAGCCGTATCTGTTACCACCACCGTACCACTGACTTGAACTTGATTTAACACCTGCATGGTAATCGGCATTAAAAAATCCGGGATGGTGCCACTTTCCAATAACGCCTCCTTACCCAGCACCGCTAATTCGGCTTTATCTAAAGTAGTGGTGACATGCAAAACGGGTTCCGTTACCCCTGGAAGCAGCAGCACGTAAGCCACAATTAATAAAAAATATCCTAAATAAAGTTTCATGGTGATTACCCTACCTCGATTTGCTGATTTATCGATTTATGTTGTTATCTTTTTTTAAAAAATCGACTCTGAATAACTCGAATTAAACAATGACTTAATTCTTGACTAATTTACTTGGTTATTGACTTCTTACTAATAGTTCATCCATTATATGTTCAGTGCTTATTGTTTTTTACGAAAACACAAAAGGTCTAAGTTTATGCTG
>JAASTL010000258.1 GCA_021767305.1 Piscirickettsiaceae bacterium
AAACCAGCGGCACCTAAAGGACCTTCTACCATGATTTCCATTGGTGTCACAATGCGTGACGGTTTACCGTACTCACGCTCCCAAGGTTGCTTAAAGCCTGGAATATTAAGGTTAGAAACCGTAAAACCAGTCAACCCTGCTTTTGGTTTAGAACCTTTACCGGTTGCACCTTCATCACGAATTTCACCACCGGAACCGGTCGCCGCACCCGGCCAAGGGGAAATTGCGGTTGGATGGTTGTGAGTTTCCACCTTGATTTGGAAATGTACTTTTTCGGTATTCGTTTGATATTGATGCGTTGCTGGATTTGGGAAGAAACGCGTTGCAATTGGCCCTTCAAGCACGGCAGCGTTATCGCTGTAAGCAGACAAAACACCAGCAGGAGATTTCTGATAAGTATTGCGAATCATACCAAATAAGGAGTTCGGTTTATCGGCCCCATCAATCGTCCAATCCGCATTAAAAATCTTGTGACGACAGTGCTCAGAGTTGGCTTGTGCAAACATCATCAATTCCGCATCGCTAGGGTTACGCTTTAAACCATTAAAGGCATCTACTAAATAATCAATTTCATCATCACTTAAGGCAAGCCCCATCTCACGGTTTGCCGTTGCTAAGGCATCACGACCACCTTGCATTACATCTACAGTAACCAGTGGTTTTGGCGATTGATGCGAGAACAAGCCTTCCAAAGCTTCAAAATCGTAAGAGATCACTTCCATCATGCGATCATGAATTTCAGCTTCCATTTTTGCCTTATCTGCAGCAGAAACTCCCTTAAGGTTGTATACCACACCACGTTCAATACGGTGAATATGATCAATGCCGCAAGTATGCGTAATATCGGTTGCTTTAGACGACCAAGGTGAAATCGTACCTAAACGCGGCGTCACAATGGCAGATTCATTTGAAAGCTGTGAAGTTTTATCGTCTTCAGAATTATTCAATAAGACTTTCAGATGCGCTAATTCAGTAGCAGACAAGTCGCCATCTAAATCGACAAAATAGACAAACTGCGAAGTAATCGCATCGATTTTGCCAATTTTTTGTAGTTTTGACTGAAGTTGATTTAAACGATAGTTGGAATGAGCTGGATTTCCCCAGATAACTTGCATAATGAATGACCTTCAATGATCCAGTGTTAATTACTTGGCGCGGATTTGTTTGAACAAACTTACCGCATTAATTGACACTGTAAAAACAACAAAGCCCTCATTAAGAGGGCATGAAAATAGAGTTTATTCGGCGAGTAAGCCTAAGCTTTCAAAGATGTATTTTCTTTGCGCTTCATTTAGAGGGGTTTCTCCTTCAGGCTCTTTTACCGTCAAGATAACCTTCTCAGCATCAGTTTCAGACTGTTCTAACTTCAATCTTACTTTCTCTGGTAGGTTCTTCTCACCCGCATCACGCCAGAAAGCCAATCCAGACAGGAAACCATCTTCTTCTCTTAAGCTCGCAGGCACTTGAACCCAAAGTTCATTATTGACGGTTTTAACACTATCAATATTCCACGCTGCACGATAGATCATGGCTTGTAAATAACTCCAAGCCTGATCCATAGAAGTTCTGAACGCTAAACCTTGAAGCTCTTCACCCTCAACGATCTCAACGTTTTGTTCGGTAATTTTCAGTTGCGCCAAAGCTTGTTCTGAACTTGAACCAAAGAAGACCATTGCCTGATACAGTGCAGCCGCTTCCATCACAGGGCTGTATGGACGCAAACGCCATTGGCGATCAATTTCTCGCGCTTCATTAGCGTCGGGCGACCACATCTCACTGTGGTTAATAAAAATCTTAACCGTGCCTTTTTCAACATCGGTGGCAACGCGAGCAGTATATTTATCGTAAATACCATCTGCCACCGTTGGGCGCCAGCTATTGAACAGTTTAGTCAAGGCGCCAACATCTTCTAGGTTAGCGAGTTCGGTTCTTTTAATGAAATCGGTTTTCAACAACCCAATATCTTTTCTCTCAACTTCAATCGCAAACCCCTTTGAGACAAAAAAGCGTTTCAGGCTTGACCACACTTGTTCGCTATTCTGCGTTGAAATTTCCATCCAACGTTCAGACAGGTTGTGGTTAATGGAAATCCCTTTAGCTTTAAAATTAGGGATGTAATCGTAAGTATCTTTTTCAGCTAGAGCATCTTGCTCCGCTTTCTGCAGCGCCGCAGCCATTTCAGTTTGTGGCTTAGCTGGATTGAAAAGATTAGGTGGCATTTCTAACTGTTTAACGAGTTTAGCTTCGTCTTCACGATAACTACCATCCGTACCAAACATATTGGAAATGGTTGAGCATCCACTCAAGCCTAACGTCGCCAGCGACGTGGTTAGCACAACTGTTTTTGCATAAAAACGCATTAAAATATACCTTTGATTATTGCGAAGTGGTCTACTAAAACCCACTTGAGAGCATTACTTTAGCGTTATTCCTGCCTGCTCTAGAGCCTTACGAACAACTGGTTGAAACTTTTCTGATAACGGCGTTAATGGTAAACGAATTGCTTCACCCATCAAGCCCATTTGCGCCACTGCCCATTTCACTGGAATTGGGTTGGCTTCTAAAAATAGATCGCTATGTAAAGCTTGCAGCGGTGCATCATATTCGCGTGCTTTTTCCGCATCGCCATCAAGCGCAGCTTGGTAAGCCAAATGCACCTGCTCTGGAGCTACATTCGCAGTCACTGAAATACCACCATGACCACCAGCAAGTATAAAATCGATAGCAGAAGCATCATCACCTGTGTAAAGATCGAAATCGTCGCTCACACCAGACTTGATTGCTTGAACACGGCTGATATCACCGGTAGCCTCTTTAATACCAATAATATTATCAATAGCCGCTAAACGAATCACAGTCTCTGGCAACATATCGCATGCAGT
>JAASTL010000259.1 GCA_021767305.1 Piscirickettsiaceae bacterium
AATCAGTTGACGAGTGAATGTGCGTGGATTCTAGGGCAGATTTCTGAGATGAATATTGATTCGGCAGCTCGTGAAGATGTCTTGACCGGCTTAGCGGAAAGACGTTTTTTAATTCCGATTATTCAAAATGAAATTCAGTTGGCGCTCAAGACCAAACGTCATTTCAGTACTTTAATGATTGATTTGGATAACTTTAAAAGTATTAATGATATTCACGGTCATCAAGCGGGTGATAAGGTCTTGGCAACGGTAGGCAGAACCATTAAAAATGCCTTGCGAGTAACGGATTACGCCTTTCGTTATGGGGGTGAGGAATTTTTACTTTTGCTGCCAGAAACTAATCTGGAAGATGCCCAAAAAGCGGCACAAAAACTGTTGAATAGAATTAGAGAACTCGATATTTTGTTGGAAAACGGGCGTAACTTGAAAGTCACCATCTCGATTGGGATTGCTGAATTTGATGATCATCCGGATTATGAGCATTTAATTAAACATGCCGATGAAAAACTCTATTTAGCCAAACATAATGGCAAAGACCGTTATGAATGTTAATTTTTGGGTTTTTATTAAATCGCGACGGCTTCAGAGTTAAGTTTGTTAAACAACGCTTAGGTAAATCAACGATTAGGTAAGCTATGAATCGGTAGCTCTATGACAAAGTGCATGGTTTAAAATAAAGTCTTCGGCCGCGTTAATATCTAGTGGTTTGCTAAAGTAGTATCCTTGGCATTCTTGGCAATTCTGGGCCATTAAAAATTCACACTGTTCTGGGTTTTCTACCCCTTCCGCAACAATGCCTAAACCAAGGTTATGTCCCATGGCGATAATGGTTTTGGTAATGGCGACATCATCCAAATCATGTGGAATATCCATAATAAAGGAGCGATCCACTTTGAGCTTTTGTACTGGCAATCTTTTCAGATAGTTCATAGAAGAAAAACCGGTTCCAAAATCATCAATACTAATCGAAAACCCTAGAGCTCTAATCTCATTAAGTTGCTTTAAGACATTTTCTGGGTGTTTGATTAAGACCCCTTCGGTGACTTCCAATTCAAAAAAACAACCGTCAATCTGGTACTGCTTTAATTTTTGCTTAAGTTTGCTTGGCAGCTCTCCATTTTGGAATTGTATGGCGGAGATGTTGATGGCGATGTAACCAAACTCAATGCCTTTGTCTAGCCACGTTTGCGCTTGTTTAAACACCGTATCAATTACCCAGTCTCCAATTGGGTTAATCAAACCTGTTTCCTCGGCAATGGGTATAAAGGTGTCAGGGCCATAAACCGGTTCTAGGTTCTCAGGCCAACGAAGCAAGGCTTCAAAACCACAGAGCTTGTTATCTTTAAGGCGAATTTGCGGCTGATAATTTAGGGTAAAACCGCCGTCTTGAATGGTTTGGCGGAGATGATTTTCTATAACCAGTTTCTGTTTCACATTGTGGGTTAAGTCTGGACTGTAGTATTGGTATTGCCCGCCACCCAAGGCTTTGGCACTGTACATGGCAGAATCTGCATTACTCAGTACTGCGGCCGAATCTATGCCGTCTTGCGGGTAGATAGCAATACCAATACTGGAGGTGACATTGACCACCAAGCCCTCTTCAAGTTCAAAGGGTTGATCGAAAGCCTGAATAATACGATTTGCTAAAAACCCAGTTGATTCTGGGCTATCAGGGTTTTCAACCAACATAACAAACTCATCACCGCCAATGCGGGCAAATAAATCTTCTGCTCTGGAAACTTCTAAAATACGGTTGGCAACGAGCTGTAGCAGGCAATCACCCTGGTTATGTCCAAAGGTATCGTTTATCTGTTTAAAACGGTCTATATCAAAAAAGATAACGGCGAGTTGATATTCTAGCCGTTCTGCTCGACGTATCGCCTGTTCAAGCTCTTCAGAGAACAGGGTACGGTTGGGCAAGTGGGTAAGTTGATCATGATGGGCTAGGTAATCGAGTTTTTCTTGTGATTTTTTAATATCGGTTATATCGGAGTAAATCGCGGCATAAAATACCACATCGCCATGTTCATCATGGATGCTACTGATATTGAGCAAACAGGTATAGTGAGTGCCGTCTTTGCGGCGGTTGGTGATTTGGCCTTTCCAGTGCCCGGTTTGCTTAATTTCTTCACGCAGTTTTTTATAGAAAGCATCGTTGTGCAAACCGGATTTATTGATTTGCGTGTTTTGGTTCAAAAGTTCGGCTTTGCTGTAACCGCTAATTTCCAAAAACGCTTGGTTAACATCAATAATGCGGTTTTCTGCATTGGTAATCAGGATGCCATTAATGGCATTTTCAATAATGTTATTGGCGAGTTCGAGCTTTTGATTGGTTCTGACTAGGTCGGTGATGTCTTGCACAGTACCGATTGAACGCAGCACATTACCTGATTCATCAAATTCGTGATGACAACGCTCTTCAAGGTAAATTTCACGTCCATCTCTGCGAATCGCCCGATGTGTCATGCGGTAATTACGTTTTTCTGCAATAGAGGTTTTGTATTCGGTTTCTAAGCTCTCACGATCATGCGGGTGCACAAAACTCATAAAGAATTCAAAGCTCGGTGTATCTAATACAGCATCGGCGCCAAAAATTTCAAATACTTTATTGTTCCAATAGAGCTCATCGGTAGCGGCATTAAGCTCCCAAAAACCAAGTTTGGCAACCGATTGCGCCTCTGCCAAGCTCACATGAGCATGGCGAAGCTCCTCTTCAAGAGTGAACTGCTCTTGAATATCAATACCAATGGTAAAAATGCCGCTGATATTACCCTCTTCATCGTGCATTAAGGCATTGGACCATTCAATCATGCGTTCTGCGCCGCTGTGATGCAGCCAGCTGTTACGAAAACTTGAGGTGATTAT
>JAASTL010000260.1 GCA_021767305.1 Piscirickettsiaceae bacterium
GCTCAGAACTCGAATCAATAACTCAGTATTGATAATGGGTGCACGAGGTTGACGCGGTGGGCGACTCATTAAGCCGGGTTCTTTCTCTTCAAAAGCCAACATTAAGCCTAATAGCAGCGCTGTACTCATATTGATCCAGAGTATTTGCACCGGGGTAATCGGCAGCGTTAATCCCAATAAAATCGCCGTCATAATGACCAAGCCTTCACCAGCGTTGGTGGGTAACGTCCAAGTAATGAATTTCACCAAGTTGTCGAATACGGCGCGGCCTTCTTCAACAGCGGCTTCAATGGTGGCAAAGTTATCATTGGTCAGAACCATATCCGCCGCCTCTTTGGCTACCTCGGTACCGTTTAGCCCCATGGCAATGCCAATATTGGCCTGTTTTAACGCGGGCGCATCGTTTACGCCGTCGCCGGTCATGGCAACAATATGTCCTTTGGACTGCAAGGCTTCAACTAGTCGCAGTTTTTGTTCTGGTGAGACACGGGCAAAAACCACTGATTTTTGCGCAACTTCTATTAATTCTTCATGGTTTAAACTGGCAAGCGCATGCCCGCTGTATGCATAGTTTTCAGGTTGTTCATGTTGATTTTTCTGTAAGCCGATTTGACGAGCAATGGCGGCGGCCGTAGCAAGGTGGTCACCGGTAATCATCTTCACTTCTATACCTGCATCTTGACAGGCTTTAACGGCTTTTATCGCCTCTTCTCTTGGAGGGTCCATCATCGCTTGCAGGCCAAGAAAAGTGAGTCCTCCTGCAATGCTTTCATGGCGAACGTGTTGCGCCTTTTCAGTCAGCTTGCGAGCAAAGGCGAGTACCCGCAAACCTTGAGAAGCCATCTGGTCAATTTCGGCAAAAATCGCATCTCGATTTAAGTCAATAAGAGTGCCATCCGCTGCTAAGGCATTGCCACATCGTTTAAGAATGCTCTCTACCGAGCCTTTGATATAGATGATTTGATTGGAATCGGAAGGGCCTTGTTGCGCTGCACTATGCAGGCTAGCCATATATTGATGTTGAGATTCAAATGGCAAGGTGTCGAGGCGTGGATAAAGCTCAGTTTGCAGGACGCTATCAAAGCCGGCTTTATGAGCAGAGACTAGCAATGCGGCTTCAGTTGGATCACCTTCTATTTTCCATTGCCCTGCTTTTTCAATGAGGCGTGAATCATTACATAAAAGTCCGGCTTTAAGGGTCTCGGAAAGTGCTTGGTTGACTTTGTGCAAAACAAATTGGTCGTTAGCTTGGTTGGCAGGGATAGCAGCGCCGGCTTTGTAAATTTGACCTTGGGGAATATAGCCTGAGCCGCTAAGGGAGTAATCTTCATAGGCGGCAAACAGGTGTTGCACGGTCATTTGATTTTGCGTTAGGGTGCCGGTTTTATCTGAGCAAATAACGGTGGTGCTGCCCAGGGTTTCTACCGCAGGCATTTTGCGAATAATGGCGTGACGCTGTGCCATTTTATTGACCCCAATGGCAAGCATAATGGAAATAGCGGCGGGCAAACCTTCTGGAATGGCGCCTACTGCCAGCGCTACGGCAGACATAAATATCTCCAGCAAGGGTTGCCCATACAGCCAGCCAATTACAAAGGTTAGGGCGGCAAGCAAGAGAATGACCTTTAACAGCAACTCACTAAATTCAGAAATTTTGCGGGTTAGTGGTGTGGTTAATGTTTGTGCTTGCGCTAATAGACTATTAACGCGGCCAATTTCTGTACTGTCACCGGTTTCTACTACAAAGCCAGTGGCGGTGCCATAAGTCACTAAGGTAGAGGAGTAAGCCATATTAAAACGCTCTGCCAGCAAGGTATTGATAGGCAAAGCTTGGGCGTTTTTCTGCACCGGAACGGATTCTCCGGTTAAGGCAGATTCATCAACCTGCAGTTCTCGATTTTGCAGTAGACGTAAATCGGCGGGTACTCGGTCACCCGACTGCAGAATAACCAGATCTCCGATAACCAGCTCTTCGATTGGAACAACGGTTTTACAGCCGTTGCGAATCACAGTAGCCTTGCCTTGCATATTTTTGGCTAAGGCTTCTACCGCTTTGAGCGCTTTTATTTCTTGAATAAAACCGACGATGGCATTGACTAAGATGACCCCAAAGATAACGCCACTATCGACGTACTCTTTGAGCAAAAAAGTGACAATGCTGGCGGCCAGTAAAATGTAGACTAAGGGTTGATTGAATTGGGAAAAAAAGATAACCAGCGGAGGTTTACCTTTGGCAGGTGTTAGACGGTTTTTGCCATAAAGTTCTTGGCGTTCTTGCACGCTCAAATCATCAAGACCATTCTGATGGTGACTTTCAAGCAGCGCATCCAGTTCGTTAACTGGGTGATGATGCCAATGTTTTTCACGAATATTATCCATTGCAAGTCCCATCAAAGGTAATCAATGATATTAAGATTAGCTTATGCTTTTGTAAGTCTTGAAGCAATGGGTTTTGGAATTAATTTATTGATATCTTTAGAGTTATATCCTTAGTGTTATAAGCTTGGAGTTATACCCTTAAAGTTATATCAACAAAGCTTGCCAGCACCAATAAAAAAGCCGCTACACCATTTGGCGTTGCGGCTTAAAAACAAGAGAATTTTTATAAGATTCAGATTGTTATTCTTCCAATAGATTAACGTCAATATTGTAGAAAGTGGTAGTACCACTGACTTCGTTACCCACAATCAATAATGGTTTTCCGCTTGGGCTGTTTTCAGCACTAACAAACTTCATTCCTTCTGGGCCTAAATCACCAGCACCGCCAGCTTCCAGAGTGGTGTTGTCGACATTCACATCACGGTTATTGAGGTACTGAACAAAGCTAGGGCTCATTGGGTTAGAGATGTCATAAACCA
>JAASTL010000261.1 GCA_021767305.1 Piscirickettsiaceae bacterium
CTATCTGATTTACTTGGTTTCCAATATAAAGACTGGCATCCTAATGATGCAGCTAAAGATTTTGCCCAGCATATGCAGAATATCGCCAATTTCCTTGGAGATTCGGTTGAAGAACACGTGGTTTCGGTGATTTTGGATGGTGAAAACGCATGGGAGTATTACCACGACAATGCGAGTCATTTCCTCAATGCACTTTATTGTGAATTGACTGAAAAAGATAAAATCGAAATGGTGACCTTTAACGAAGCACTTGAACAAGGTGCCAAAGTCAGACATCTGCCAGTGCTAAAGGCGGGTAGCTGGGTCTATGGTTCTTTCTCGACTTGGATTGGTGATAAAGATAAAAACCGTGGTTGGGATCTGTTGGTTGAGGCTAAACAAGCATTTGATGAAACCGTGTCTGCTGGCAAGCTCAGCGCGGAAGAAGAGTTAGAAGCAACTGAACAACTGGCTATTTGTGAAGGTTCTGACTGGTTCTGGTGGTTTGGTGATTACAATCCGGGTGGCAGCGTTCAAGATTTTGACCGTCTGTATCGTCGCCATTTAAGTCGATTGTATGAACTGCTTAAGCTTCCAGTTCCAGAAACATTAGAACAACCTATCTCGTTTGGTGGCGGTGAAATGGAAAATTCTGGAACCATGCGCAGAAATTAATATTTGAAACCGGTGTAGTTTTAAAAAGAGTGCCAAAAAAATAAAAATAGCGCTAATAGAATGAGTCGACAGCTGAGTTGGTTAACGCTTAGTCGGTTAAATAAAGAGGAAGTGATGTAGTGAGTAAGAGACAAGCGGGTGTATTACTTCATCCTACGAGCTTGCCCAACGTAGAAGGACAGGCTGGGGTTTTAAATGCTGAAGCATGGCGTTTTGTAGATTGGATGGAGGAAGCTGGTTTATCAATCTGGCAAACCTTACCTCTCACTGAACCTCATGCAGACCTTTCACCTTATCGCTCCGTTTCCGCTTTTGCTTTAAACCCCGCGTTATTGCCAGCTGATTGGCAAGACCAGCTCAACCCCACCATGTTTAACCTCTATATGGCAAAGCCGCCGTTTTGGTTGTGGGATTACGCGGTGTTTATGGCGATTAAAGATGAACACCAAGGGCAATGTTGGGTAGATTGGCCAGAAGCCTTTAAATTTAAAGATGAAGCGACAATTGAAGGTTTTGTCGCAGAGCATGAAGAGCAGATTTTAAGCCGCTGCAAAGAGCAGTTTATGCTTAGTTATATTTGGCGAGATCTAAAGAAATACGCTAATCAAAAAGGCATTGAATTATTTGGTGATATGCCGATTTTTGTTGCTTTTGATAGTGTCGATGTGTGGGCTAATCCTGATCAGTTTATTTTGGATGAAAACCTGCAGCCCACCGTTGTGACCGGTGTACCGCCCGATTACTTTTCTGAAACCGGACAGCGCTGGGGGAATCCGCACTATGATTGGGATGCCATGCAAGCCGATGGTTTTAGTTGGTGGAAGTCGCGTATTGAAGAGTCTTTTCAACATTTTGATTTGGTGCGAATCGATCACTTTAGAGGCTTGGAAGCCGTTTGGGAGATTGATGCAGCCGAAGAGACCGCGATTAATGGTGAATGGGTTAAAGTGCCGGGTGAAAAACTATTGGATGCTTTACAAGAAGAGTTTCCAAACCTGCCGTTAGTTGCAGAAGATTTAGGCGTGATTACCGATGAAGTAATTGCCTTGAAGAATAAATATGGTTTACCAGGAATGGCGGTTTTGCAATTTGGTTTTAATGGCTTGCCAGACAATCCGCACGCTTTACAGGAGCAGGTTGAAAATTCGATAGCCTATACCGGAACGCATGACAATGACACTTCTTTAGGCTGGTTTGATAGCTTGGACGAGCAAACTCAGAGTTGGGTGTTATCGCAAATCCAAGAAGAAGTGGGTGATTTGTTGCAGACCTTAGCTTTGCCGGAAAACTACCAAAAAATGCCTTGGCTACTGGTCGTTGCAGCTATGCATACGGTTGCAAATCGTGTTGTGGTGCCTTTACAAGATTTACTTGGCTTGGGTTCAGAAGATCGCATGAATATCCCAGGAACTCCAGAGGGTAATTGGCGCTGGCAGTTTAGCTGGCAGCAATTCCCTCAAGATTTAACCCCGCAACTTAATAACTTAATTGAAAAGACACAGCGTGGTGTTGCAAAAGCATTACAAGAATAATCTAGCATGGAAAACAAAATGATCATTGAACCGCAAGAAGAACAAGAAATAGACAAGTTATTACTTGGCAATATTAAGGTGCTTTCAGAAGGACGGCACCATGACCCATTCTCGTTTCTTGGGCGTCACCCTATCAATGTGAAAACAGAGAAAGGGAAAAAACAGCTTAAGTGGCGCATTGCGGTTTGGTTGCCAACGGCAGAGAAGGTGAGTGTTGAAGGCTATGACTTGCAGCGTGTTGAAGGTACCGATCTATTTTGTGTATGCCTTGATGATAAAGACAACGCCAAAATTTCTAAACACTTTACCGTGGACTGGCAAGAGGCAGATGGTGAGACTTATCAAGGAATCACGCCTTACACCTTTATGCCGCATTTAGGGGAATTGGATTTACACCTATTCTCTGAAGGACAACATTGGAATATTTACAATGTTTTGGGTGCAC
Source organism: Piscirickettsiaceae bacterium (assembly GCA_021767305.1). The sequence continues at coordinate 2,632 of JAASTL010000261.1, forward strand.
ATAAGGTCACTATGGATGGCGTGGAAGGTGTTAAGTTTGGAGTTTGGGCTCCGGCAGCAGAGCGCGTTTCAGTGGTGGGAGATTTTAATGGCTGGCATGGTCTACGCCACCCAATGCGCGTTAATGGCAGTTCAGGCGTTTGGGAGCTGTTTATTCCGGGATTACATGAAGGCGATATTTACAAATTCGAAATCCGTAATCGCAATAGTGGC
>JAASTL010000262.1 GCA_021767305.1 Piscirickettsiaceae bacterium
TGCATCTTGAATCGATTTTTCAATCACATAGTTCTTAGAGATGCCTGAGTTTTTATAGTTGCTGAGTTCATCTTTGAAAACTTTCTCTTCCACTAACGATTTTTTCATCATAAAACTGGTGGGTGAATGCAAATACTGAGCAAACGTATCCATAATGGCTTTGAGTGAAACAGAGGTTTCTACACTACCAATATGAGTGTTATTAAAAAAGAGCGGAAAAACGTAACGGTAGCCATTAAATATGCGACCCTCTTCAAAGCTCACCACGGGCTGTAAGGTTTCATTTACATGCACAATAGTTTTACGAATCTCAGTCAGGTCATCTCCATATTTATGGGGGCGGTGAAAGCGTAAAAAAACTGTGGTTGTCGGGGGTGTGAAAATGTAACTGTTTAAGGTTGCCGTGATTGGTGCGGTATTGATACTCTTCTTTTAACAGCTCATAAAGCTCTTCTCTTAAGATGTTCTGTTCTTTTGGTGTGGCATCTAATGCTTCATACATTATCTCCAATACTGCCGGGCGACTGATGATTCGATTGAATAGATTATTGGCGTGATTGAGCTCGTTTTCGATAGCGTTATCAAAGGTAATGGAAATCAATTCTTGATCAGCAGTTACTTGATGAGCAATTTTAATTCTAAAGAGTCCACTCACGATCAGAAGTAATAGCAACACTAAGAGTAGATAGAGGCTGGCTTGTTTTAACTGCATAAATTGTTTCCTCTATAGGGCTTGAACTGATTCAAATATAAACCAATTCGACAGGATGCTCTTACTTGCTAAACCTTTAACGTAAAAAGGTTTGCTGAAATTCTTTTGCCGGCAGTGGTTTGCTGATTAAATAACCTTGTAAAAAATCACACTCATACTCTTTTAAAATCTGTAAAGTAGGTTCGTCCTCAACGCCTTCCGCGGTGACTTTAAGCTTGAGGTTATGGCCTAGGGCAATCGTTGAACGCACAATCTCTTTATCGTTTTCATCTTGTGTAATATCCATAATGAAGGATTTATCTATCTTTAATTCGTCCACCGGCAAACGTTTTAGATAAGCCAGCGATGAAAAGCCGGTTCCAAAGTCATCTATAGCAATAGTAATGCCTAAATTGTGTAATTTATCTAGCTGTTCTAATGAGTTAGCAAGGTTTTCCATCATCACACTCTCGGTAATTTCAACCGTGAGGTGCTCATAGCCAAGCCCATGAGTTTGCATAATGTTTTTAATGGTTGGACAGAGTTCTGTTCGGGTTAAATCTCTCACCGAAAGATTTACTGAGACGCTGATGTGCGTACCTGCTTCATGCCATTTTTTACATTCGGCAACCGCTTTTTCAAGCACGTAAATTGAAAGTTTGTGCATCACACCTATGCGCTCTGCCGTTTCCACAATGGTTTCAGGTGAGATAAAACCAAAGCTGGAATGATTCCATCGCAGCAAAGCCTCGGCGCCAATCACAGTTTGATTTTGATTATCAATTTTAGGTTGGTAATAGAGCTCAAACTCATCGTTTTCGATAGCCTGCTGCACATCATTCGCCAACATGAGCCTTTCCATGCTGTAGATATTGTCTTTAGCGTCGTAGACAGCATAGCCAGTGCGTTTGTTTTTGGCGGTATACATCGCCATGTCGGCGAATTGCAGTAAAGTCTCACTCTGTTTGCCGTCTTCAGGGTAGGTCACAATGCCAATACTGATATTGATGGAGACTTTCTCTTGGTTTATTTCAAAAGGTTGGCTCACGCTATCAAGGATTTTTTCTGCCAAAATAATTGCGCCGTCTTTATCTGTATCTGGCAGAAGTAAAGCAAATTCATCACCGCCCATTCTGGCTAAAGTATCTCCGCCACGAATCAGCTTTTGCATTCTTTCGGCTGCGGCAATCAACAAGTTGTCACCACTGGCATGCCCTAAGGTATCGTTGATTTCCTTAAAGAAATCCAAATCCATTACAAACAGAGCAAACTGCTTTTTATTTCGTGTTGAGGTTAAGAGTTGATACTCAATACGCTGATGTAGCATGAATCGATTTGGTAAACCAGTTAGAAAGTCGTGCATCGCCATATGCTCAAGATCATTTTGGCGTTGGCTGACTTCGTTATGCATTTGTTTGAAGGCTTCAATAAGCCTATCCATTTCTAGGGTTTTGGTTTTTTGGATTTCAGGCAGTTCAATCTCAAAGGCTTTTGATTTTAATGCTTGGGTAACTCGTTGAATCGGGCTAAACAACATCCACTCCATAGACAGCAGCAAGGCACCTATAAAAATCAAAAATAGCGCGATAATCGCAAAAATAAGCATATTAAAAGCATTGTCACTGCTTTCTCGTTTTGCATCGATATTCTGTTTTTCGGTCTCTAAGATCGCATCGAGTTGATCTATTTCTGCAGTAATTTGATTTATCAAAGGCAGTATTTTGACCTTGAGAAGCACCGTGTCACTGCGCCAATCTCCATGCTCAGAAATTTCTCTTAAGAGTAACCAATTGATAAACCATCTTTCTCCGATCTGCTTAATTTTTGCAACGGTTTCGGGACCTTCAAAGCTGTCGATCTGTCTGTAGATTTCTTCAACATCTTTCATCTGTAAGTCAAATAGATCGTAAATATCTTTTAGGCTCTGACCTTGTTGCGAAAGTATCTCAGCTGAATAAGATGCCAAGCGGTTTGTCATGTAGATACGAGTTTGCGAGATGGCTTTTTCCCAGATGATGTTGGCTTTTAATAACTGCGTTAAAAGGGGAACATCAAAGTCTTCTGATTCAGCTTCATTGATTAAAATCTCAAAATAAGATTTGATTTGGTCTTGCTGATTTTCCATTTCGTTAGCCAAAA
>JAASTL010000008.1 GCA_021767305.1 Piscirickettsiaceae bacterium
ATACTTTTAATGGTGTTGATTGTGGCGGGAGTCATAATTTTATTCGGATTGATTGTGGCAATAGTTATTCCACGTTTGATCTCTAAGGGAATTGAAGCAATAAAAGACACTTTGTTTAAGGTGTGTGAAACAGGTGACTTCGGTATACGTGCTGATGACAAACGTGATGATGAGATCGGTCAGATGGCGACCGTTTTAAACACGACTCTGTCTAATATTCAAGCCGCTATGAATGAAGCAAATGAGGTTGTGTCCTCGCTTGCTGCAGGTGATTTCAGTAAACGTATCTCAATTGATGTCCATGGTGATTTGGAAACCTTAAAGCATGGTATTAATACTTCTGTTCACTCGATTGAAGAGACAATGAAAGAGATTGAAACAGTAATGGATGCCATGAGTAATGGTTATTTCGATGTAGATACCAATGCGAATGTTAAAGGTCAGTTTAAACGTATTATGGAAAACACGGCGTTTACAATGAGTGGATTAAATCTGATTATTAATGACATTACTGAATCCATGCACAAAATGCAAAATGGGGATTTTACTGCTCGTGTAAATGCTGATGCAAAAGGACAGCTTGAAGAGCTGAAGAATAATGTCAATTTATCTATGGAAGCCCTAGAGCTGGCGATTGAAGACATTACAGAGATGGTGGTTGCTCAATCGAAAGGGGATTTAACAAACCGGATTACCAACGATTATCGTGGTCAGTTAGATACGCTTAAAAATGCCATTAACAGTTCTGTGAGTCGTCTCGCAGATGTTGTATCTCAAGCCATGAATGCAACCAGTGTCGTGGCAGGTGCAGCAGACGAAGTCTCTAAAGGCTCAATGGATTTAAGTGACCGTGTTCAACAGCAGGCATCCGCTTTAGAAGAAACCTCTGCAACCATGGATGAAATGAATTCAGCCGTTCAGGGAAATAGCAAAAATGCACAGCAGGCCAGTCAAGTTGCCATAGAAGTGCAAAATCGAGCAAATGATGGCGCGAAGGTCATGCAGGAAACCATTGAGGCAATGACCGCAATTCAAGAGTCGAGTCACAAAATTAGTGATATTGTGAATTTGATTGATGGCATTGCTTTCCAAACAAACCTGTTGGCACTTAATGCGGCGGTTGAAGCTGCGCGTGCGGGTGAGCATGGACGAGGTTTTGCGGTCGTCGCAGGAGAGGTTCGATCACTTGCTCAAAAGTCAGCTGAGGCCGCTAAGGATATTAAGTCTCTAATCGAAGAAAGCGTGAATCGAATTGATCAAGGTAGTCAATTAGCCACCCAGTCAGGCGATATGCTCAATGAAATTAATCAAGAAATTGAGTCATTCTCTAAAATGATTGGTGACATAGCTCAAGCATCAGAAGAACAGGCACAAGGGGTGAATCAGGTTCATGCTGCTATTGGGCAAATTGACTCTGTTACACAGCAAAATGCAGCTCTGGTTGAAGAAACTTCCGCAGCGGCTGCCAGTATGACGGAGCAGTCTGATATTCTTAATAAAGATATGAGCTTCTTCAAGATTGAGGCAAGTCGAATGCAGCGTTTAGCAGAAGGTCAGACAATCTCGACAGAAGCTCCAAAAGCGCCTGCTCCAGTTGCACAACTTTCAAAACCTTCATCAATCACAGCGCCAGAACCAAGCTCAAAGCCTGATGTGAAACAGGGAGCGCAAAAGGATAATCCGAAACCTGAAATGAAGAAAACCAATTCAGAAGGTTTAAAAACCTTTAACAAGCCATCTCAAGCAACTTCTATAGATCAAGAAGAGCAGTGGGATGAATTTTAGTTAATTTGTTACCGGCCGGTAATAATCAACAAATAAACCGAGTTTTGTCGCTCGGTTTTTTTGTTTTTAACTATTAAAAGTATAGTTTTAATTAATAATAAAAATTAAAAATACGTAGTTATAAGAAAAGAATGCTTGGAAATTGTGGGTAAATTGTTACAATCCAAAACCCGAGTTCATTGATTGATTAATTTTGGAACTCCCAAATACCTGATTTTGTTGTTTTTTTAAAAAAATTAAGTAGAAGGAAACAGCAAAAGTAAAAATTTTAGGTTTTTGTGAAGTGGCTTATTTGTGATTCACACTTATAAAAAGGCTATTTGAACACAAGATAGTGTTGTTATAAGTAGATACTTATAAATGCACACATAAGAACCTATAGAGAATATTCAATCTAGAGCATTGTTTCTTTCAATTAGTCTAAATGGAAAAGCATCTCTATAATCTCGATTGAATTTTTATTCAACTCCAACCATAAAGGGAGCATTTAACTATGGCACAAACATTTGATGCTGGTGTACAAGATTACCAGTTGACTTATTGGACTCCAGATTATGTACCTTTAGACACAGACCTTTTGGCTTGTTTCAAAATCGTCGGTCAAGAAGGTGTACCTCGTGAAGAGGTTGCGGCTGCTGTTGCTGCTGAGTCATCAACTGGTACTTGGACAACTGTATGGACAGATCTTCTAACAGATATGGACTTCTATAAAGGTCGTGCATACCGTATTGAAGACGTACCTGGTGATAAAAACGCATTCTACGCGTTCATCGCATACCCACTAGATCTTTTCGAAGAAGGTTCTGTTGTTAACGTACTTACTTCACTAGTTGGTAACGTATTCGGTTTCAAAGCTCTACGTTCTCTACGTCTAGAAGATATCCGTTTCCCAATCGCTTACATCAAAACTTGTATGGGACCACCAAATGGTATCCAAGTTGAGCGTGATCGCATGAACAAATACGGTCGTCCTCTACTAGGTTGTACTATCAAGCCTAAACTAGGTTTGTCTGGTAAGAACTACGGTCGTGCAGTTTATGAGTGTCTACGTGGCGGTCTAGATTTCACAAAAGATGATGAAAACATCAACTCTCAACCGTTCATGCGTTGGCAGAACCGTTTCGAATTCGTTGCTGAAGCTGTAAACAAAGCTCAAGAAGTAACGGGTGAGAAAAAAGGTCACTACCTAAACGTAACAGCTGCTACTCCAGAAGCTATGTACGAGCGTGCTGAATTCGCTAAAGACCTAGGTCAGCCAATCATCATGCACGATTTCATCACTGGTGGTTTCACAGCTAACACTGGTCTAGCGGCTTGGTGTCGTAAAAACGGTATCCTATTACACATTCACCGTGCAATGCACGCGGTAATTGACCGTAACCCACTACACGGTATTCACTTCCGTGTTCTAGCGAAATGTCTACGTCTATCTGGTGGTGACCAACTTCACACTGGTACAGTTGTAGGTAAGCTTGAAGGTGACCGTGCGTCAACTCTAGGTTTCGTTGATCAACTACGTGAAGCATTCGTTCCTGAAGATCGTTCACGCGGTGTATTCTTCGACCAAGATTGGGGTTCAATGCCTGGTGTATTCGCAGTTGCTTCTGGTGGTATCCACGTATGGCACATGCCTGCACTTGTAACTATCTTCGGTGATGACTCTGTTCTTCAGTTCGGTGGTGGTACTCAAGGTCACCCAGGTGGTAACGCTGCTGGTGCGGCTGCTAACCGTGTTGCTCTTGAAGCTTGTGTTAAAGCTCGTAACGAAGGTCGTGATGTTGAGCGTGAAGGTGCTGACATCCTACGTGACGCTGCTCGTCACTCTCCAGAGCTTGCAGTTGCTCTTGAGACTTGGAAAGAAATCAAGTTCGAATTCGACACAGTTGATAAGCTAGACGCTTAATCGTCGCTTTTCATAGAATTTGAATAGATCCGTTAATAAGGAGTTTAAAAGATTTCTTTTAACACAACTGATTAACGCACTAAGTTCACTATGGAAACTTTTGGTTTTCTTCCAGAGCTTACTGCTGATGAAATTTACGACCAAATCGTATACCTAATCAACCAAGGTTGGGCGCCATCAATCGAACATGATACGCCAGCTAACATCCAAGCTACTTACTGGGATATGTGGAAGCTACCTTTCTTCGGTATGCGTGATCCACAAGCAGTACTAGCTGAAATCGAAGAATGTCGTCGTGAGTACCCTGACCACATGATTCGTGTTGTTGGTTATGACAACTACACTCAGTGTAAAGGTCATGAGTTTGTAGTTTACAAGCCACGTGGCGTGTAATTGAATCAAACTAAACTAACGAACGAATCAAGGGAGGCCAAACAATGAGTCAATCTCAAAGTGGTCGCGCAGCAGCGCAAGCCCGCCGCCAAGCTCAGCTTGGTGGTGCAGCTAACTCCCCGACAGCGTCAAGAAGCCCGAGCCAACGTAAGTCGGCTCCAGCTCCTGCTAATGCACCAATTCCAACGCGTGCACAGCAGAAAGCTGCGGCTTCAACTCCTGCTCCAGCGCCTGTGGCTCCAGCTCCAGTGTCGGCTCCTCGTGACCGTGCTCAAGTTGGTCGTCCAGTCGTAGTTGCAGAAGGACGTGAAGCAGCGCTTAAGCGTCGCCAAGCTCAATTACGTGGTAATCGTGGTGCTCAACAGAAAACCAGCGAAAACCCGCATCCTAAAGCGAAGGCTATGCAGAAACGTGCTGAAGCAGCGCAAGCAGCTCCGGTACAGCAAGAAAAGCCAGCTCAGGTTGCAGTAGCTGCAGCTAAGCCGTTGACAACAACGCGTGGTAATGATCGTCGTAACGCAGTGAAAACTGATGTTGCGAAGAACAATAACCCTGGTCGTGATATGTCTCGTGCTTATCGTAAAGCTCGTACTTTGGGTAAAACTGGTGAGACTGCCTACAAAACACGTGGCAGCCAATCTGGTGCAGTTGCTCGTATGAGTGACCCAGAAGCTTCAAGTCGTGATATTGCGCGCAAAGTTAGAACAGAACGTTGTACACGCGGTAAAACGTGTGGGTCTGCTAACTCTGCATCTCGTACTCGTAAGAGTCGCGAACGCAATGCTCCTGAAAAGGTGGGACATTCCACAACCCTTAGTGGTCAAGGTGTTTCAGGAACGCAAGTCGGACAAGGTAGCATGACAGGCGCTGAATTCGGTGCATGTCAAACAGTTAGCGGTACAGAGTATTTTAGTTCTGAAGAATTTAACACCCATTGTGAAAGTGCGCCAACTGCGGGAAAGCCTAAAGTGACCCGTACGCAAACCACCAAAGGTGAATCCATTAGTGGTACAGCTGTAGGCAACGCACAAGCAGTTACGGGTGACCGTGCAGGTCAATGTTCAGTAATTACTGGCACAGAATACCTGCCGGCCGATCAGAGCGAACTATTTTGTGGTACCAATGCTCCAGCACAACCTAAAAAGGTTACAGGCTTTAGCATTGATAACAGCCAATTAGATAACAACGGTGCTTCAAATGTAACAGGTGGTGAAGGCTATAAGTCTCAGTCAGTTACTATCCGTCCATCAGCGCCAGTTGAAATGCCTGAAAAGGTTGTTTCTTCTGCCACTGCAGCGGGTAATACTACAACTGGTACTCAAGTAGGCCGCATCGAAGATGTTACAGGTGATGAAAAAGGTTACTGTCATTCAGTGACAGGAACTAACTATCAAGGTTTAGAAGAATCAGAAACATTCTGTGATTCTACCCCTGAGGCATCACCAGCAAAGATTACTGTTTCAAACACAACTCGTGGTCAAACGATCACTGGTGATCGTTCTGGTGAAACCACTGGAATGACAGGTGCAGAAGCAGGAACTTGCAAGGCCGTAACAGGAACGCCATATATGTCATTTGAACATTCTTCAAGTTGTGGAATGGATGCGAAAGCTGAAATCCAAGGTCGTACTATGGGATCTGTTATGCCGGGAAAGCACCCACTGACCGGCGTTCAACCGGGGCCTGAAGGTCTAACAGGCGCACAACGTGGCGCGTGTGAATTAGTGTCAGGTACACCGTATCAAGGTGCAGATCAAACTGCAGCTTTCTGTGGTGGTCAATCATCAGCGTCAAACCCTGGTGAATCAGACTTTCCTCAGTTAATGAATGCGAATGTAGCTGCTACGCCGGTCAGCACACCAAATATGATGATGCAAGCTCCAGCGGTTGGTATGCCACAGGCAATGCCAGCAGAAACTGAAGTTGAAGTACCTAAACAAGGTGCTGCACGTATCACTGGTGATGGTTGGGATCGTGGGACGAAAGTAACTGGTACCGAAGGGGACTGGGCTACTGGACGTAACACATCATTGAAAAATAGTCAGCAACCTGCACAAGTAATGGGTGCACATGGTTACCGACCAAATTCAATGCCAGAAGTTCCAATCAGCAAAATTACAGGTTCTTCAGGAAATGCAGATACTGGTGCGAAAGTAACTTTATCTGGTGGCGCTCGCGCTTAACTGAAAGTTTGTAAAAGAAGAAAAGAGTTATGAACACTAGAGGTGTTACTCGTAGACAACGTAAACCAGAAATTTTGAAACCACTTCCTTATTCTAGGGATTTGGCTATAAAACAAAATGCTGAGGTTGCTACTGAAAATAAACACCCACTAGTAGATCAAGTAACAAATAAACTTCTTCGGAATTATGAAGAAGCTTCAAAAGCACGTTTTGATCAAATTTGGTCAGTGTTATTGGAGTTAGAAGATGGTTTCGGACGTCGTGATTTTGTTAATTGGGTAAATCGTACTCTAGAAGCAAAACTCGGATTTAAATTATCAATTGTAACCCTAGAACAGGCTTCGATTGGTAGCTTAAATTTGAGTGCGCTTTATTCTGAATGCGTTTTTCAACAATTCTTAGAGTTTTCGAAAGAATTTTTTGAAAAGGACCCGCTTAAAGGTCAACATAAAACAGATTTACAAAAGATGTTCCTAGATATGGGATATCACGCAATAGGCGTTGCACCTTGTGCAGACGGTCGATTAGCACATTTTGTAAGTTATGTTTTACGACTACCCTATAGTATGGTTCGTCGAAAATCCCACGCTGGTGCTTTATTTGATGTCAGTGAAAGTGTAAGGAATTGGGTCTTTACAGAACATTTAAGATTTAGAGAATCTAAGCCTAATTCGGCTAATGATGATACTCGCTACTTAAAGATAGCGTCCTATCACTTCTCAAAATCGGATCCTCATCATCAAGGATGTGCTGCGCACGGAAGCGATGATGCTAAAGCTGCAAAAGCTGCTTTAGACAAACTAAACGAGTTTAAACAAGCGATTGAAAACCGTTTTGATTGTGGAGCAACGGTAGATGTCATTCTGTTAGGTGTGAATACGGATGACGATAGTCTACGAGTCCATGTACCAGATGAGTTTGGTCGTGTGGATTTACAAAGTTATGTGGATACTCACAAGCTTTATCATCACACAATGAATTTTACGGCTGAGCAAGCACGTAACGAAATCTTGAATGCTTTAACGGTGACACGTAAACGTAGTCGTACGGATCAAGCTTCACGATTGCGAAAAGTTCTTGCTTGGTTGATTGAACAGAATCTTTCACAGATTGATTATGTTCATCAGTATGAGTCAGGATGCTATAGCGACCTTGGTCATGCTGAAAGATTTATAGGAATTGGTAGTGGGTTTGAAGAAGTTCAGCTTCGCAACCTGACTTATTACAGTTTTCTTGAGACTCTGGAAGAAGGTTTATCTGACGTAAAAGTTGGGATAAAGATATTCAAGAAGTTAAATGTCTGTAAAATGCGACCAATTCCAATCATTATTGGTTTTGAATATGATGCGAGAGTTCCTGGTTCAAAATCGAGAGTGATTAAAAAGGCAAAACGAATTGAACAATTGGTTCATGAGAAGTTTTCAGAACTTTCTCAATCTGGGATGTTACACACTATGTGTACTCTCAGAGATTACACAGGATTTCATCCGGCTTACCGGTTAGATGATTGAAAAGGGTCATAAATGAAAATTTGGAAAGTAACTGGTACCGTGGTTTCAACGAATCGCATTGCGATGATGGATCACATGCCTCTAAAGCTGCTTGAAGACAAGAAAAATGGTAGCCCAACGGTTGCTGTTGACCCGATTGGCGTAAAAGAAGGTGATTACGTTCTTTGTTGTGGTAGTTCGGCAGCTCGCGACGCCACAGGAACCAAGGGTTACCCAAGTGATTTAACCATTGTTGGGATTCTTGATAAATGGGATGGTTGGGAGTAATTCAAGATGCAAGTCCATATAGTCGGCAAGCAGATTGTATTAACCAGTCGTTTAGATGATTTGGGGCATTTACCCTTAAAAGTTTTACACACGCTGGGCGGGGGCACTCTAGTTGGAATGGACCCGATTGGCACAAAAGAAGGCGATTTGGTTTTTACCATCGCAAACTCTGCTGCACGTGATGCGGCAGGTATGAAACGCTATCTTACTGATTTAACGATATCCGGCATTATTGATAATCGAGCGGATATCCTCAAACCAGATGACAATGATTAAACTCGAAAGGAGAAACCGATGAGTGAATATGGTATTGCTTTAGGCATGATCGAAACACGTGGTCTAGTTCCAGCTATTGAAGCTGCAGATGCGATGACTAAAGCAGCTGAAGTACGTCTAGTAAGCCGTGAATTTGTTGGTGGCGGTTACGTTACTGTTTTAGTTCGTGGTGAAACTGGTGCGGTTAACGCAGCTGTTCGTGCTGGTGCAGACGCTTGTGAACGTGTTGGTGACGGTCTTGTTGCGGCACACATCATCGCGCGTCCACACAAAGAAGTTGAACCAGTACTTTCTGCTGAAAAAGCTTAATTAACAGTTTATTAATAAAACACTTGTATTCAAGGAGAAAATCATGAGTGATTACGGTATTGCATTAGGTATGATTGAAACTCGCGGTCTAGTACCAGCGATCGAAGCTGCAGATGCTATGACAAAAGCTGCTGAAGTTCGTCTAGTTTCACGTGAATTTGTTGGTGGCGGTTACGTTACTGTTATGGTTCGTGGTGAGACTGGTGCAGTTAACGCTGCAGTTCGCGCTGGTGCGGATGCTTGTGAACGTGTTGGTGACGGTCTTGTTGCTGCTCACATCATTGCACGCCCTCACAAAGAAGTTGAGCCTGTTCTAGCTAAAGCTGAGTAATCAGTTAGTTTAAGACTTATATTAGGAGTCAATCCATGAGTGAATATGGTATTGCACTAGGTATGATTGAGACGCGTGGTCTAGTTCCAGCTATTGAAGCTGCAGATGCTATGACTAAAGCGGCTGAAGTTCGCCTAGTAAGCCGCGAGTTCGTAGGCGGTGGTTACGTTACAGTTATGGTACGTGGTGAAACTGGTGCGGTTAACGCAGCAGTTCGCGCAGGTGCAGACGCTTGTGAACGTGTTGGTGACGGCCTTGTTGCTGCTCACATCATTGCACGTCCTCACAAAGAAGTTGAGCCGGCTCTAGAAACAGGTAACACTGGTTCTGCGAAACGTCTATAAGTTTAAGGGCTTCGGCCCTTTTCTGAGCCAAGGAGATAATGATGCGTTATCAACCTAATATGCAAGGCAATGTTATGCCAGGTGCAGCAGCTTATCCTCAATTTGAGCAACCTCAGACAGCTCCAAATACACAAATTTTGGGTTATCTAGGTCGTGCATTGAGTTTAGAGTTCTCTGCTGGACAACATTATCTGGCTCAGGCTTCTTTATCTAAGTTCCGTAATGAAATGCAGTTTGCAGAAAGTTTTGTGACTTTGGCAAATGAAGAATTTCAACATGCGAACCTCATTACAGACCGTATGGTGTCACAAGGCGCTTTACCGGCCGGTAGTATTCTTAGTCCTGCAACACCTGCAAATAATGTTATTGAAGCTTTACGTACTTGTGAAGCACGTGAACTTGCGCTAATCCAGTTATATGGTGAAGCAAGTAACTATTCAATGAATGTTGGTGCAACAGAAGATCACGCTTTATTTTCTCGACTACTTGAAGAAGAACAATCTCAATTAGTACGAGTTCAAGGCTGGTTGGAAGAATATTATCAAAACCTTGCGAATAATCCTGTCCCACAGCGGAGCTTTGTATGAGCCCTGCATGGAAGCAAAAGGATAAACAAGGAACACTAGAAGCTAAATTTTTATTTGATTCTTATGATGTTCTGCGTGATTTTTTGGATGATGTAGCTGATGTCGCTGAAGAAGTCGGTCATCACCCAAACCTTAGCTTTGGACGTGAACACGTCTCTGTAATTATTTATGCACAAGGTGAATCCTTAGGAGATACCGATTTTGCATTAGCAAATGGTATTGATAAAGCGTTCACAAAAGTGACTGAGGAGACTTCCGCATGAGTGAGAATTCAACAGCAAAAGGTCAAATTCCAGAGGCTTTAAAGGCAACAGGGAATGCTTCGGCTAAACCAGTAGCTAAGAAAGCACCTGCTCGTAAGCCAGCAGCAAAAAAAACTGCTACTTCGACAGCTGCTAAAAAAGCACCTGTGAAAGAGACACATATTGCGGACAAGATTAAGGCGTTACCAAGACGTCGAGTCTGGCCAGATTAATTCAGGCTTAGTAACTGAATTTTCGATAAGGGGATATGTTTTACATATCCCTTTTTTTTAATTAACAGATTAACTTTATGGGTATTTACCGTATTTATAAAATTAATTTGTGTATTAATTCAATGATAATCTTTAAATAAATAGAACTTGTCTATAGGTTTGAGTTGTTTTATCAATTTCACATTTGAAGGCTAAATGACTAGGATAGCCCGATATTAACTTTAATCTAAAGTGACTGTCTTAAGAGCAGAGTAGTCACTTTGTTGCTGTGATTTAGCCATAAGCTGAATTGCTAAAACATAATTTGCTCTCAGGTTAAGCCTATTCCTGAGTCAACATGACTAAGAAGCAATTCATGAGAATTGCCATTATGAAGGTGTAATAAAACTATGGCACAAGAAAATACAAACTCAACAACGCCTGACGTTACTGATTCGGGTTCCGCTGCGTTTCGTCCTGAATATGCAGTAAGAGATGTTCAAGCCGGTGTAATTACCGCCACCATGGCAATTCCTCTTTCTATTGGTATTGCGATGATGTCTGATTATCCAATCCAAGTAGGTCTTGCAACCGTTGCATTCGCGTCCTTTATCGGTTTTTTATTTGCATGGTTCCGTCCAGGTAACTTTATCGGTGCTCCGGGGATCGCAGCAGGACTAGCTCCAATTTTGGCAATGGGTGTCGCAACCTTTGGCATTGAAAATATGGCGTTCATAATATTTATGACCGCTACTTTCCAAGCTTTAATATGGAAATTCAATTGGCAAAGGTATCTGCTGATGGCGGTACCCGGATATCTAGTTGAAGGATTGTTAGCAGGTATTGGACTAAAAATTGCACTTAAGTTCCTTCCATTCCTTTGGATGTTACCTGTTGGCGTCGCAGCGGGTGAAGAGTTTTGGTCAGATGGGCGTGTACAGGTTGTGATTCTCTCGATAATCGGTGCAGCCATGTTCCTGCTACTGTTTAAGAAGTTCAAGGACACCAAACCTGCACTGCCATATTTCGCATTGATTGTATTCGGGATTATTGCCGCGATGTTTATTGATGTGAAAATGCTTAAAGTTGAAGATGTAGAGTTCAATATCGGTTTACCAATTCCAGATTTTGACTCTGCATGGCTGTGGATCTATGCGATTTTCTTCTCGCTAATGTTGGCGGTTGTCGATGTCATTGAGCAGGTTATGTCGAACGCGGCGATTGAAAAGATTGATCCTTTGAAACGTCCTTGTAACTCGAATAATTCTTTGTTATCGATTTGGGTATCGAACATGGGGTCGTCGTTCTTTGGTGGTATGACAAATCTTGATGGTTTAGCTAAGTCTTCAACAAATCGCTTGGCGGGTGCTTACACC
>JAASTL010000263.1 GCA_021767305.1 Piscirickettsiaceae bacterium
GCTTATGTTCAAAACATAAAATATTTTATAGACGATATGGTTGTTAAAGTTAATAAATGCATTGAAGTGTCAATTCAAAATCAAACACTCACCCTTTCTATAGGTAATAGTGTGCACAAGGTGTATCAGATTAGTTCTGGGTTAAATGGCATTGGTTGTGAAAAGGACTCAGGTAAAACACCTCTTGGCCACCATTTAATCAGAGCAAAAATTGGTGCCGAGCAACCAATCAACAGTGTGTTTGTTGGACGTCGCCCTACGGGTGAAATCTATTCGGCAGAATTGGCAGAATCCCAACCTCAAAGAGATTGGATCTTAACGCGCATATTGTGGTTGTCAGGCACTGAAAAAGGTTTTAATCGTTTGGGCAATGTTGATACCATGCAACGTTATATCTATATTCATGGCACTCCGGATTCTGAGCCCATGGGTACACCTTGTTCGCATGGCTGTATTCGTATGCGTAATCAAGATATTATTGAACTTTTCGATTTAATTGAGGTAAGTACGCCCGTGGAGATCAAAGCTTGATTTCATATTTGCTACGTTTGTTGGCTTCAGTGCTTTTTGTCTCTTGGATTGTCGGTACTTTAGTTTTCTTTTTAATTCATCTGGTGCCGGGTGATCCGGTTGCGGTCATGTTGGGTGATTGGGCAAGCCCAGCAGATGAAGAGGCTCTGCGTCAACAATTAGGCTTACATCAGCCTATCTTTGTGCAATATTGGCACTACTTATCCGGTTTGATGCAGTTTGATTTAGGCCAGTCGCTGTTTTTTCAACAGCCGGTCTCTGAGCTTATTGCAGAGCGTTTTCCCATGACTCTGCAATTGGCATTAATGTCTTTGTTTGTAGCAATTTTGATTGCCTTTCCACTAGGAATTTGGGCGGCACTTAAAGCTGGTAAGTGGCCAGATCATCTCTCTATGACCGTTTCTTTAATTGGCGTTTCCATTCCCAATTTTTGGCTTGGCCCCATGTTGATTTTATTATTCTCACTAACCTTAGCTTGGTTGCCAGTGAGTGGGGCAGAACAACCGTTCGCTTGGGTTTTACCATCAATCACTTTAGGAACGGCCTTAGCTGCCATACTTGCTCGTATGTTACGTGCCTCTCTACTTGAGGTAATGCATGAGGATTTTATTAGAACCGCGCAAGCTAAAGGACTTGGTTCCGCTAAGGTCTATGGCAAACATGCATTGCTCAATGCCTTATTACCGGTTGTGACCATTTTAGGTTTGCAACTTGGAACACTTTTGGGTGGCGCCGTCATTACCGAGGTGGTGTTTGATTGGCCGGGCTTGGGGCAATTATTGGTCGAATCCATTCAGCGTCGTGATTACCCCGTGGTACAAGGCTGTATTTTGGTGATTAGTGTCGCCTACATCACTATTAATGGTTTAACCGAATTAGTTTATGCATGGCTTGACCCGCGCATTAGGGTGGCAAGCTAATGCATCAAATTAACCATTCCTCTCCAACAAAAGCTTCAATATGGCGTTTTATTAATCTCAGAACCTTCAGTTACCTAATTGTTGGGCTTTGGCTATTAATGGCGTTACTCGGGTTTGTTATTGGAGAAAGCGCGAATCAAGTTTCATTAAATCAATTTTTAGCATCTCCAAGTGCCAGTCATATTTTAGGTACCGATGAACTCGGTAGGCCAGTATTAGAGCGCGTTATTCTTGGCGCGCAAACCTCACTGTTTGTGGCGGTGGGTGTGGTGTTCTTTTCCGCCATTATTGGCACGACCATTGGGGTGATGAGTGGTTACTTGGGTGGCTGGGTCGATCGTATTATCACCAAAATCATTGATGTTTTTTTAGCTTTTCCTGGTTTGTTATTGGCGATTGCTTTAGCAGCGGTGTTAGGGCCTGGTATAGAAAATGTGGTGTTTGCCTTAGTGGTTGTAGGCTGGGTTGGTTATGCCCGATTAGCTCGGGCGCAAACCTTAAGTATTCGACATAGAGAGCATATTCTTGCGGCTAGAGCCTTGGCGATTCCTACGCCGATTATGCTGTACCGCCATGTCTTGCCGTTAATTTTGGCCCCCCTTGGAGTTGAAGCGACTTTTGGAGTAGCGGGTGCGGTTATTTCTGAAGCAGGGCTATCATTCCTCGGTTTAGGAGTGCAGCCGCCGGATGCGTCATGGGGGAACATGATTAAAGAGGGTACGCGGTATCTTCTGGTTGCACCGCATTTGGTTTTGGCGCCTGGTATTGCTTTGATGTTGGTGGTATTGGCGGTTAATTTGATTGGGGATCAATGGCGAGATTATTTGGATGTTCGATCTAAGTCTAATAAGAATTAAATGTTTAGAGGAGCTACAGTGAAGCCAGTTGGAAAAACAATTCAAATCTATCTTCCTGATGGAAATCCAAGAAGTTTAAAAATAGCTGAAATTACCAGTAGAACGGTATCAGCTGTTTTTATTCCTCGTTCAAAACTAGAAGAAGTATCAAGGCGCGATGAACTAAATAACGTTGGTGTTTACCTGCTTTTTGGCAGTGAAGAATCTAAACCTAAGGTGTATGTTGGTGAAGCTGAAAACTGTTTGAACCGACTCAAACAACATAATAAATCTAAAGACTTTTGGACTCACGCAATTGCTTTCATCTCAAAAACTCAATATTTCACAAAAACACACATAAAATTTCTTGAATGGTTATGTTACGAAGTTGCATCAAAAGCAAATCGCTATTCAATAGATAATGCAAACAGCCCAACCAAACCTCATGTCTCTGAGTCAGTTGAAGCTGATTTATACGATAATTTCGAAACTATTCAAATTCTTGCCTCAACA
>JAASTL010000264.1 GCA_021767305.1 Piscirickettsiaceae bacterium
AATCTCTGTTCAAAGAACTCGGTCTCAGCAAAAAAGATCAACGCACTGATAATGAGTGGTTAACCATTTTAGCTAGCAATCCAAAGTTAGTTGAAAGACCCATTGTTGAAATTGCAAACAAAGCGGTTCTTGGAAGGCCACCAGAAAACGTTTTAGAAATTATTTAGCAAAGTCCATATTAGAAATTCAATACAGTAAATAATCTTAATAAAACAATACATTCAAAAAAAGCTCTTGAATGATAATCCTGCAACAATAATTAGTTGTAATTATCAAATAGGGCTTTTATCAATTCTTCAGTTTCACTTTTACCAACAAATTTTAAAGCATAAACATTACAGCCATAATGGATGGCTTAAATCGTGTCCCAGTTTTATAAACTCTAAATTTTAAGAATTAGTTCAAATTTTAATAAATAGGGCAATGTGCCGAATTACATTAACATTATTCAATATTCAATTTAACATAATATATATTATACGAATACAACCCGTCTAAAAAAACAAGAAGACACAACGATCAATATAAAAGAATTGTTTTTAATATCAATATCTTATATTTATTTACTCATTGCTTGCCTTTACCTTTTTAAAGCCATTTTTATCTTTTTCGTTTACTCTGATCTTATTTAATCAAATTGAATCTAGAAAACTTAAATCACTCAATTAACTTGGTTTAACTTAGAACTGATTGTTTTACTGGTAGAGTTTTTATCGATTTATTAATTACTCTGCGTTTAATAAACTTTGATTTTAAATCCTGAAGAGTTCTTATTTACTTATAATTTGTTGCTTAAAGTTTGATGATCATTCTTTACAGAATTTATGTAATGTTTCTATAGAAATTATATTGAGGTTTTTTCATGTCTTCTAAAACGTCTTTTCAACCCGGTGTTTATAAGGTTACTCAAGGCGAATTTGTAAATGCCGCTATTTTTGTTATTGATATTGCTGAGGCGGATGAATCAACACCGTCATATCTAACAATCTATAACCCTGATAGCCAAGAAAGCCATGAAGTTTCCTTAGATGATTGGTTAATCATGGTTAATGAAGATGGTTTAGAGCTTGCTGGCGACATCCCTGACGAGATTAAAGATCAAGCCTTAAGCGGCGGTTTAGGCTTTATTAAAGGTTTATAGAAACTATCGTGAAGATTGTGTGTTTTTAAATAGAAATGCTATTTTAGTTACAAAAAAACCGGTACTTTGAAGTGACCCCCAAAAGTTGGACACCAATATTGGGGGTTTTTCATGTCCAAATACACTCGAGAATTTAAAATCAGCATTGCTAAGCAGTGCATATATAACGAATCCAGCCTTTCACTATCTCAACGACTCGCAATACCTGATCGTTACATCCGGTACTGGGCTCAAGTTTATCGATACCATGGTGAACAAGCCTTTATTCGGCCACCCTCCCCATTTTCTTATCAAGACAAATACCGTATCCTAAAACAGATGCGGGTGAATGACTGGTCTATCAGTCACACCAGTGTCGTTCATAACATGACAACGGTTTCTACCATTTATCAATGGCAACAACAATTTGAGCAGTTTGGATTAAGTGGATTAAAACCAATAAAACGGGGCAGACAAATGAAGAATAAATCGTTAGACGAAACACTTAAATCCACCTCAGAAATGAGTTTAGAAGAGCTTCGGGAAGAACTTGATTATCGTCGTGCGGAGAATGCTTACTTAAAAAAGCTCGATGCCCTGTTGGCAAAAAAAGAACGTCAAGCCAAGAAAAAGCAGGGATCATCAAACAACTGAGAAAAAAACATCCTCTAAAATACTTGCTTAAAGCCAGCCAACTGGCTCGCAGTGTTTTTTACTACCACCAAGCCAGATGCCAATTAGCCGATAAGTATGCTGAGGTTAAAGAGGTGATTAAGTGTCTGTTTAATGAGCATAAAGGACGTTATGGGTATCGACGAATGACGTATGCATTAATAAGGTTAGGTTACCGCTACAACAAGAAAACGGTTCAACGTTTAATGCAAGCACTGAATTTAAAGTCATGGGTTAGACCTAAGCGTTATCGCTCTTATCGAGGACAAGTTGGTCATATAGCCGATAATCTGCTACACAGGAATTTTAAAGCAGAGAAACCTAATCAAAAATGGGTGACTGATGTTACCGAATTTAAAGTGGGAGAACAAAAGGTTTATTTATCACCCATTATTGACCTATTCAATCAAGAGGTGGTGACTTATCGGGTAGCAACCAATGCTCGCTTACCTTTAGTCTCAGAGATGTTAAAAGACGCCTTGGATAAACTGAGAATTCAGTATAAGAAAGAAGATCGCCCCAAGCCGATTTTTCACAGTGACCAAGGCTGGCAATATCAACATAAAGTTGTCAATAATCTACTCAAGAAAAATAAGCTGAAGCAAAGTATGTCAAGAAAAGGCAATTGTTTAGATAATGCGGTCGCAGAGAACTTTTTTGGCCTATTGAAAACAGAAATGTATCATCGCCAAAAATTTACAGATGCTGAGCATCTGATTGAAGAAATAAAGCAGTATATTGAGTATTACAATACCAAACGAATCAAGGTGAAACTAAAAGGCCTGAGTCCGATAGAATACCGGAATCAGGCCTTAGGTGCCGCTTAACTGAAATGTCCAACTTTATGGGGTCACTTCAGCAAAGGTGGCTTTTGTGCTTTTCAGTGGTCGACTAATCGATCACAACTAGCTTAAATAGCTTAGCTACGGCTAGTGACTTCAACCAAGTGGTAGCCAAATGCGGTTTTAACTGGTCCTTCAACCGAACCTACATCGGCACTGAATACC
>JAASTL010000265.1 GCA_021767305.1 Piscirickettsiaceae bacterium
ATCGGCATTACAGGATATCAAACAGAAGTACCAATCTAGGTCATCAGTAAGTTATTTTTATCAAGTCTGGAATCACCCCTTAATGACCATTAATGGCAAACAATATATCAGTCAGGCCTTGGAATATTGCAACGCCAACAATGTTTTTGCAGATCTGCCTTTGCTGGCATCTGAAGTCAGTTTAGAGAGTTTATTGAGTAAAAATCCCCAAGTGATTTTAATGGGTGGGAATCCCAAGAGTCAGCAGCAATGGTTGCAAGATTGGCAGGCTTATCGAACCTTACAAGCGGTTAAAAACCGACAAATTCACGAATTGAATGCCGACTTATACAACCGCCCTACAGCAAGACTGATAATGTCTTTGGAAACCTTATGTCAGGTTATTGATAATGCCCGATAGCTGAAATTAAAATAACACTAGAGAAGATTAAACAAATATAAAAAAGTCTAAAAAAGACCTTCTTCACTCAAACAGCTATCAATATACGTGGTTATGCAGCACTTCTAAAAAACAGAAAATAAATCATATAGCCGCCATACATGACGACCATGGTAATCATCATTAAGGTGATCGGTCGAATTCCCTTTTGTTCAACCTTTATGCCCTGTGCTTCTAGTTTACGGTTACGGATTTTCTGCTTGATTAGCCAATAGAAGAAATAGATAACCACCAGCAATGTAAGGTATTTAAGCATGTGTAAACCTTACTTCTTGTCTAAGCCAGCAAGTCACGTACACGCTCCAGATCTGCCGGAGTATCGACCCCTACCCCAGCATCACAATGCGCATCAAGTACTAAAATCTTTTCCCCATGCCACAACACTCTAAGCTGTTCAAGTTTTTCAACATGCTCCAACTCACATTCCGGCCAGGCAACATACTGTTTTACAAACCCCGCTCGGTAAGCATACAAACCGATGTGACGTTTGTAAGCCCAATTATCTGGCAAGATTTTAGTATCGCCGGCAAAGGTATCACGCGACCACGGCAATGGTGCTCGACTAAAGTTAATCGCACGATTGGCCCAATCACGACACACTTTAACGGCATTAGGATCAAATACAGTGCCAATGTCTTCAATAGGCTCACACAGCGTAGCCATCGGAATTTCATGATGCTGTTCCAAACCTTCTGCCACCTGATGAATCAGCTCCGCCGGTAACATGGGCTCATCACCTTGAACGTTGACGATAATTTCATCTCCATTCAAGCCTGCTAAGTCAATTACCTCGGCAATGCGTTCGGTACCCGATTGATGGTCATCACGAGTCATCACCACTTCAGCCCCAAAAGCTTTACAAACCTCTTCTACATCAGCGTTTTCAGTGGCAATGATGACGCGCTCCGCTCCTGCTTTTTTAGCTCTTTCCCAAGTCCATTGAATCATCGGCTTACCATGAATATCCATTAGAGGTTTGCCGGGCAATCGACTAGATTCAAAACGGGCTGGGATGATAATTGTGAATGACATTAATTCTAATCCTTATTACGGCATGGCTGCATAACTGAGTGGCTGCTGAAATTAAAGCCCTAAGCTTTTTGTTTACGATATTTTTCGACTTCTTCAGAAGCAAGTTGTCGAGCTTCCTCTTCCAACAGGATTGGAATGCCGTCTCTCACCGGAAATGCTAAATTGGCTGCGGTAGAAATTAACTCTTTCGTCTCTTTATCATAAATAAGCTTGGTTTTACTCACTGGGCAGACCAAGATTTCTAATAGATTAGGATCCATACGACTCTCTTTTAATTAATTTAGTCTATTTTGTAGACAAGCGTTGTTGGTGTTTGGCGATAATTTGCGCCAACAATTTTTCAGAGCAGTGAGGCTCTACCTCTAAGTACCACCAATGCTCTTGTGATTTTGCGAATGGCTCACATTTTACCGCATCTTTCTCTGTCATTAAGAGTGGTTTACTTGGATTTTCATCTGAAGTTGACGAGTTAATCACATTGAAATCTTGACCTAATTGCTCTTTTAAAATGACTTCACTATAAGCCGAGTGATCAGCAAACGCATAACTGGCTACGTCCAGTTGCATAGTTTGCAAGGTACTGAAAAAACGCTGCGGGTTACCAATACCCGCTATAGCAATCGCTTTTTTGTGCGGGTAGCGCGCCTGAAAATCTTGCAGTGACAGCGTCTGTTCTGGGTCACCAACCTGCCTGAATAAAACCGGTTGTAACTGCATCGTAAATGGCGACGGCAGAATTAAATCCATTCCATTCTGTTTTACTGTTGTAATGAGTTGCTCATTTGCTAAACCATTCCAAATAGTAAAATCTACGTCTTTAATTCGAGCCAAAGGTTCACGCAACGGACCTGAAGGCATGCATAATTGATTACCGAATTGGCGTTGTGCATCGACCATCACCACCTCTATATCGCGCTGCATGGCAAAATGCTGAAGCCCGTCATCGCTAATAATAAAATCAAAGTTGTCGGTTTGATTCAACAGCTCGATTGCCTCAACTCGTTTAGGTGACACCGCTACTGGGCATTTGGTCTGCCGGGCCAATAACAACGGCTCATCACCGCACTGGCTGGCTTGAATAAGATCTCGGTTTTTAGCATCAACCAACAATGGCCACTGGTTATTTTTAGCGCCATAACCTCGACTCACGATGGCAACGTTAAATTGTTGTGCTTGCAATTGCTTGGCTAACCAGACAATAAATGGCGTTTTACCGGTTCCACCGACAACCAAGTTACCCACAACTAAAACGGTTGATTTTGTTTGACGAGAGGTCGGTTTTGATTGATTAAATGCTTTAAATTTTCGATAGCGACGA
>JAASTL010000266.1 GCA_021767305.1 Piscirickettsiaceae bacterium
AGGTTAGCATCAATACGCCAAGGCTTACGCCCCGCCAATCGCAGCCCTTCAAACGCCTGTGGTGAAGTTACTTCGTGAATCAGCTGACGATCGATATAAATTAACGCCGTACCATCTTCTTCCTGACGCACCACATGGTCGTCCCACAATTTATCGTATAGAGTCTTTCCTGCCATCGCTAAAAACCTAACTAATCCCAAATTAAAAATAGCTGAAAATTATATCACTTCAGAGGCGGTCAGACATAGTAAAATACGCCGTCAATATTAATAATTTCAGCAACCAATTTATTAACAAATCCTCAGTCATGGTTAACCCAATCATTCCCTGCGGATTGCAAGGTTTATTTTCATGAGTTATTCGGTCAAAGAAGTTTTCTACTCTCTGCAAGGTGAAGGTGTGCATAGCGGGCGCCCAGCGATATTTTGTCGCTTTAGTAATTGCAATCTTTGGACCGGTCGTGAAGAAGATCGAGAACTAGCTGTTTGCAAGTTTTGCGATACCGATTTTATTGGCACCGATGGTCAAAACGGGGGTCGCTTTAAAACAGCAGAAGAGCTTTGCCAGCACCTATTAGCGTTTTGGCCCAAACAAACCGCGCAACACCCTTTTGTCGTCTTAACCGGAGGCGAGCCCCTACTTCAAATTGACAACACTTTGATTGATGCATTGCATGAGCACCAATTTGAAATCGCCATAGAAACCAATGGCACTAAAGCCGCACCCGCTGGAATTGACTGGATTTGCATGAGCCCCAAAGCCAATGCGCCGATTATTCTGGATAAAGGCGACGAACTGAAGCTGGTCTATCCACAAAAAGAGATTCCACCGGAAAAAGTTATCAACTTAGAATTTGATCACTTTTACCTGCAACCAATGGATGATCCAGATCCTCAAGTCACTCAAACCAATATCAAAAAAGCAGTGCAATACTGTCTAGAAAACCCGCAATGGCAATTGAGTTTGCAAACCCACAAAATGCTTGGAATCGATTAATGATCAATAATAAAAACACACCAACATACTCACATGAAATAGTCGACCTTAGCCAAGATGGCCGAGGCATTGCCAAAATTTCCAATAAAACCGTGTTTGTTGAAGCGGCTGTTCCTGGCGATTTAGTAACCCTCAAAGGCCTGCAAGTTGGTGATAAATTCGACACCGCCTTAATCAATAAAATCACAACGCCAAGTACATTACGAGCCCAACCGTTTTGCCTACATTATGGTACTTGTGGCGGTTGTCAATTGCAGCACCTAGCGGTCACCACACAACAAGAAATCAAACAGCAGAATTTCTTCACCCGCTTAAAGAAATCACTTAATACCAAACATCTTGCTATTGAACCAATGATTGTTGCCGAAGATAGAAGCTATCGACGTCGAGCTCGCCTCGCTTTACTAATCGATAAAAAAGATAAGCAACCTCGACTTGGTTTTAGAGCGGCGCATTCGAATGAGGTGATCAATATCGAAAGCTGCCCAGTGTTATCCGATAATCTCAATGCCTTTATTGCAGAAAACCACGAACATTGGCTCACATTGGCAAGCCGTAAAGAACGTGAAATCACCTTAATAGAAGCTGAAAATGGCTGCTTTGCAAGCTTTAGTGATGAAAACCTAGTCGAAAAATCCGAAAACACCGAATCGTCTCCCAGCCCCCATTACCTAATTAATCAACTCAAATTAGAGTTCCCGTTAGATGGTTTTATTCAAGTCAATAAAGCAGTGAATGAAAAAATGGTTGAGCAAGCGATTAACTGGCTGGAACTCAAACAGAAAAATAATGAGCCACAAAGCCGTGTGCTGGACCTATTTTGCGGCATTGGAAACTTTACCCTACCCATTGCTAACCAAGCTAAGTCTGTTACTGGAATTGAAGGCCTGCAAGAACTGGTCGAGACAGCAGAGTTAAATGCTGCTGCCAACCAAATTAAGAACGCCGCTTTTTTTAAAGCCAATTTATTTGATAACAGTGAAAAAAGCAGCTGGTTCCGCAACCAGAAATACGATCGTATTTTGCTTGATCCCGACCGCCCTGGCGCTTACGAAATTTGCCAAAGTCTGCACCTGTTAAAGCCTGAAGTAATCGTTTACGTCTCTTGCAATCCGTCAACTCTAATTCGTGATTGTGAGTCATTGCAGTCTCAAGGTTATTTGGTGCATAAAGCCTGTTTTATCGATATGTTCCCACACACGACGCACACCGAAGTTATGGTGCAACTGAAAAAAACCAAACAACCTAAAACCCGAGATCGCAAAAAATTCCGCTTTTAACACTAAAACCGACTCATAGATACAACCAAGACAACTTAGTAAAGTAATCTTTACTAAGTTGTCGACTCTAAAACTAATCTCAAAAAATCACTTATTAAACTGTTCTAAACTTCAACTCTTCTAAACGACAACTTTTCTAAACGAGCTTTTGCGTAAATCAGTTACTCAAGCGTACATTTCAAACTTATCAAACTTTTATAACTTTTCAAAAACGCTAAATTTTCTTGATTTTCAGTCACTAAGGTTACTCATGCAAATCTAGTAGATATCATCAATTTATGATATAGTTTTACCTAATTTAAAATTTAGCTATGGCTAATTTTTTATTTAGGGCGATTTAAAACACTTTCAAAAAAGTAGAAAATAAGAAAAAACAAGAAGATAACATCGATGAAAGCGACATTAAAAAAATTCCTCCCCCTGATTGCTGTCGGGCTTACTCTGCTGACCAGTTCATTCACAGTAAAAGCACAACTCAATGTGGTAGCGACCACCGGCATGATTGCTGA
>JAASTL010000267.1 GCA_021767305.1 Piscirickettsiaceae bacterium
ATGAATTTGCCAAGGCTTACGGTTTGCCTATTAAAGCGGTGATTGCTCCTAAAGCGGATGAAGCCGCCGATATCTCTGACCAAGCCTTTACTGACAAAGGGATTTTGGTGAACTCAGGTGAGTTTGATGGCTTAAAGTCGAAGCAAGCCCTGCATGCCATGGCCAAGGTTTTAGGTGAAAAAGGTTTAGGTGAAAAGCAGACTAACTACCGTCTGCGTGATTGGGGTATTTCTCGTCAGCGTTATTGGGGTTGCCCAATTCCGGTTATTTATTGCCCGGCTTGTGGAGCCTTGCCAGTTCCAGAAGATCAGCTGCCAGTGCGTTTGCCAGAAGATGTGGTTCCGGATGGTTCAGGTTCGCCATTAGCAAAAATGGACGAGTTTAAAAACTGTACTTGCCCGCAGTGTGGTGGTCGCGCTAAACGCGAAACAGATACCTTTGATACTTTCTTTGAATCCTCTTGGTATCACGCCCGTTATACATCAAAAGATAATTCAGAAGCGATGTTAGATGAGCGCGCCGATCATTGGTTGCCGGTTGATCAATATATCGGCGGCATTGAACACGCCATCTTACACCTGTTATATGCACGTTTTTTCCATAAGCTAATGCGTGATGAAGGTTTGGTCTC
Organism: Piscirickettsiaceae bacterium; assembly: GCA_021767305.1. The sequence goes on from JAASTL010000267.1 coordinate 632, forward strand.
TTCGGATGAACCTTTCAAAAACTTGTTAACTCAAGGTATGGTGTTAGCGGGTAGTTGGTTTAACCAAGATGAAAGTGGTAAGCAGACTTGGTATTCACCGATGGATGTAGAGCCAGTCACCGATGATAAAGGCGCGATTGTCAGTGGTAAATTAAAATCTGACGGTTCTGCTGTGCAGTATGGCGGCATTATTAAAATGTCTAAATCAAAGAACAACGGTATTGACCCGCAAACGCTGATTGATCAATACGGTGCGGATACTTTGCGTCTTTACATTATGTTCGCTTCACCACCAGAGCAAACTTTAGAATGGTCTGATAAAGGGGTTGAAGGGGCATCACGTTTCTTAAACCGTGTTTGGCGTCAAGTGCAGATGCACGCTGAAAATGGCATTGTTAGTAAATCAACTTCCTCAGAAAACTTGAGTAAAGAGGGCAAGGCATTGCGTTTTAAGCTGCATGAAACCTTACAGAAAGTATCTGATGACATGGGAAGACGATTAACTTTTAATACCGCGATTGCCGCTTGTATGGAACTGTTGAACGATATTGCCAAATTCAAAGAAGATAGTGCAGAAGCCCAGGCATTAATGCAAGAATCCTTAGAAATCTTAGTATTGATGTTATCGCCAATGACACCGCATATGGCTCAGGCATTGTGGAATGCACTGGGTCACGCTGATTCAGTGGTTGAAGCACAGTGGCCTGCAGTGGATGACTCTGCTTTGGTTAAGTCCGAGATTGAAATGATGGTTCAGGTCAACGGTAAACTACGCGGTAAAGTTGAAGTGGCAGCGGATGCCGATAAAGACAGCATTATTGTGGCGGCAAAAGCAGACGAAGCGGTGCAGAAATTTATTGATGGAAAAGAGATCGTCAAAGAGATTGTGGTACCTGGACGTTTGGTTAACTTGGTGGTTAAGGGTTAATTGTTTTGTTAACAAAATTATTAAAGCTAAGCGCTGGTTTTGTTGTTGCACTGAGTTTAACGGCCTGCGGTTTTCATTTAAAGGGTCAAGGTCAGGGTGCATTAGCGGTCATGCAGCAAGTTCAGTTGGAACCTAATTCCAGTACCCATGCCGCGCTTTATCAAACGGTGATGCGCACTTTTAAAGCCGCTGGAATGGATGTGGACTTGGCTAATGATGCTTATACGGTGACCTTGGGGGCAACGCAATATAAAGCATCCAGAACATCGAGCAGTGCCATTGGAGAAGTCACTTCGCAGCTGCTAAAAATGTCGCAACGTTTTGAAATTATCAATAACGCCACGGGTAAATCTTTATTAATAGCAACCCCGTCAGTGATTCGTGACCGTCAAATTAATACCAGTGATATTCTTGCTTCAGAAAACGAACTCAGAGATATTCAACAGAGTATGCGGGCCGATTTAGCACGCCAGATTCAGCAAAGAGTTGAACGTTTTTTAAGTCAACGAATGCAACAAACTGCAACAACCAATTAGTAGGTTAATCACAAACAGATCATGATTTTAGCCAGCGCTTTCTTAAACCAGTTGCAATCAGCTCAGTTTGATATCAAACCAGCTTATTTATTGTACGGTGAAGAACCACTGTTTTTACGTGATTGCTTGGATGGTTTGCGTAATCGTTTGCAACAGCAGGGTTACCTCAGTGGCGATGTTTATGAGGTAGAAGCGAATTTTGATTGGCACTCGTTGCAAATGGAAACCCAAGCCGGTTCTCTGTTTGCTGAAGCGCGCATGATTTTGGTGAACATGCCAAAAGGTTCGCCGGGACGAGATGGCGGCAAATTTATTCAAGATTGGTGTCAGTTTGCACAAAGTTCTGCGCAGAATTTAGCGCCAGAAATCGTATTGGTTTTTGTCTGCGAAAAACTTGATTCAAGGCAGGTAAAATCCAAATGGGTTACAGCAATTGAATCAGCAGGTTTAGTGGTTCAATCAAAGCCAGTGCCATCTCAAGCGCTACCGGGTTGGTGTCAAAAACAAGTCACGCATTATGGGTTAAGTTTGGCTGATGAAGCGGCAAGCTTATTAGCCGAACGTGTTGAGGGTAATTTGCTCGCCGCAGACCAAGAATTGATTAAGCTCTCATTGAGTTTGGCGGCAGGGAGTCGAGTGACTGCCGAGCATATTCAAGAGCATGTGGTTGATC
>JAASTL010000268.1 GCA_021767305.1 Piscirickettsiaceae bacterium
ACAAAACAAAAAGTTATATTTTTGGGGCTTGTTGATATTTTGTTTAACTAGAGATTCAGCTTGTTTGATCTCATTGTCAAGAATGCCAAGGTCTTTACCGTTTAAGTAGAAAAGGCTGGTAAAAATAGCCGCTTGAATGCGATTGTCTTGATAGCGGTTTAGATATTCAAGTAGTTCTTGGCTGCCACTTGAGTGACCTAACAGAATGATTTTCTGGTGGCCTTGTTGGTGAAGCCAGTCAATCCAATCTTTAACTTCCAAAACGTCATTTTCAAGTGTGTGGGTATGAATCGAATTACACTTTATAGAGTTCTTGCGATGATTAATACCCAAGCTTAATGTTGGGCTAAGTACAGTGTGCCCATTGTCATTCAAGCCTGTTGCCATGGCAACAACGGTGTGAAAACGGTTAGTGGTTAAAAAACCATGCAAAATTAAAACCGCCGGTTTATCCGCATCGCCTTTAATGTAATCTGCGCTGGCACTGAGATTTAGCGCTTCAATCTTTTGTGTTACCGTTGCCGCATTTGATGCCTGCAAGGCCATTAAAAAAAAGAAAAATGACGCCAGAAAAACAGGGTTAAAAAATTTAATTTGCTTGAATATATTCATTAATTGGGCTCGAGTTTTTGGCCAATATTGATGCTTATTGACCTGACAATTATTTGAGTATTTAGTCGACATATGGAACGTTAGCAAACCATATGCCGTTGGTAAAGGTAAATTAACTTATATAACCCATGTTGATACTTATGCAAAGACATAAATCTGCCTCAAGTAACCATATCTATCGGGCTCCTGTTATCAGAAAGTTGCCGTTCTATATTCAATAACTCTTAAATTTTAACGACACTGTAAAAATCAGATGGGCAAACAGGTAAAATAACTGCATTTTTATAAAGAGAACCAATTTCAATGTGCGGAATCTGTGGTGAAATTTATTGGGATGGCAGCCTAGCCTCGGAAAATAGACTCAATCCGATGCTGGATGCAATGCAAGCGCGTGGACCAGATGACTCAGGTACCTGGATCAACTCGGGGGTAGGTCTTGGGCATCGCCGTCTGGCCATTATTGACTTGAGTAGTGGTGGTCATCAGCCAATGCTGGATGATGCATTTAGTTTGGTTTTTAATGGCTGTATTTATAACTATGTCGAACTCAAAGCTGAGTTAGAAGAGTTAGGCCACACGTTTAAATCCCACTCAGATACAGAAGTTATTATCAAATCCTACCGACAGTGGGGTATGGAATGTGTGCAACGATTTGAAGGCATGTTCGCTTTTGCCTTGTGGGATGATGAGCAGCAACAGCTTTTAATGGCACGAGACCGATTAGGGATTAAACCTCTTTACTATGCTCCTGTGGATGGTGGGGTGAGATTTGCTTCTAATACTCAAGCATTATTGACTGCAGATGATATTGATACCTCGATTGATCCTGTCGGCTTGCATCATCAGCTCACCTTACATGCGGTTATCCCCGCGCCGCACACAATACTGAAAGGCATAAAAAAACTAGAGCCGGGTCATTGGTTGATTGTGAACCCAGATGGACAAATGTTTAAAAAATGTTTTTGGTATTTGGATGCCCGTGAAAAACCGACGTTACATGGCTTGTCGACGCCAAAAACTGACCAAGAGTGGATAGATCGTGTACATGCTGATTTAAAAGAAGCGGTGCACAAACGCCTAACGGCTTCTGATGTTCCGGTAGGGGTTTTACTCTCAGGAGGGTTGGATTCCTCCTTGGTTGTCGCATTATTAGCGGAAGCGGGGGTAAAGAATATTAAAACCTTCTCAATCGGCTTTGAAGATGCGCCAGAAGAGAAAGGCAATGAGTTTGAGTTTTCTGATCTAGTGGTTGAGCGTTATCAAACCGAGCATGAAAAACTCTTGGTCTCCAACAACGATGTTTTACCACGCTTGCATGAAGCGGTTGAAGCTATGGCTGAGCCGATGGTAGGTCAGGATGCGGTGGCTTTCTATCTACTGTCGCAGAAGGTATCCGAAAAGGTAAAAGTGGTCATGTCCGGGCAAGGTGCCGATGAGGTGTTTGCTGGTTACTTCTGGTACCCGCAAATGGCTGCAGCAGGCGATAACATTGATATGACTAATCCTGAGCAAGCTGTTGGTGCCTTTGCGCCCTATTACTTTGATCGTTCTCATGCGGAATGGCTGGAAGTCATTAATCCGCAATATCATATTGAAGATGTGACCTCCAAATATGTAGGAGAGCGTTTGACAGAAGAGGGCGCAGATAGCTTTTTGGATCAGGTCTTACGTTTAGATGTTACCACCCTGATTGTCGATGACCCAGTCAAGCGTGTTGATAATATGACCATGGCGTGGGGTTTAGAAGCGCGCGTGCCTTTTCTGGATCATAAGTTAGTCGAAACGGCAATGGCGGCTCCTGATCATCTTAAGTTGCAAAAAGATGGTAAGTTCATGCTTAAAGAGATTGCTCGTGGCATTGTGCCGGACGAGATTATCGATCGACCTAAAGTTGCTTTCCCAATGCCAGCGTTAAAATATGTCCGTGGCGAGTTTTTTGAGTATATGAAGTCTATTTTGACCTCACCACAAGCTCAGGCTAGAGGTATTTTTAATCAAGAAAAATTACAGCAACTAATCGCAAACCCCGAGGCACCAGAGTCATTTACTGCCATTCAAGGTAGTAAATTATGGCATGCCGCGCTATTAGAGTTTTGGTTGCAAAAGCATGTCGACAAAACAATTTAATTGCGGTCTAGACAAAATTAAATAACC
>JAASTL010000269.1 GCA_021767305.1 Piscirickettsiaceae bacterium
CCCTTTGAACGCCGGTTTCAGCGAGAACGCAAAGCACGTAAAGAAGCCGAGCGTATTCTTGAATCGAAATCCCGTGAGTTGTACGAAAGCAACCAAGCTTTAAAACTGCTTGCGGAACAACTGGAAAACAAAGTAATTGAACGCACTGCAGAACTTGAGCAAGAGCGTAACCGTGCACTGAAATTAAGCAAGGCCAAATCGGAATTTGTGGCCACCATGAGCCATGAAATTCGCACCCCCATCAACGGCGTTTTGGGTGCCTTGCAATTGCTAGAGTCCGAGGTTCAAAGTACCGAATCCCACCGTTTACTCGATATTGCCAATCACTCCGCCAGTGTGCTTTTGCATATCATTAACGATATTCTCGATTTTTCTAAGATTGAAGCCGGGCAAATGGAGATTGAATCCATTCCTTTTGACCTCAAACAGCTTTGCGAAAACTGCTTGCAAGCGCAACAGAAAACGGCACAGCAAAAACAAATTAGCCTGCAACTGAACTGGGATTACAGTCTAAATGCATGGCAACAAGGCGACCCTTATAGAGTTACGCAGATTATCAATAATTACCTTAGCAATGCCCTTAAATTTACCCATCAAGGCAAGATTGTCATACAAGTTCAACAGCTACAGAATGAGATTAAGTTATCAGTAATTGATACCGGCATTGGGATTTCCGCTGCGGGCATTGAACGCCTGTTTAGCGATTTTTCTCAAGTCGATTCTTCTACCAGCCGGCGTTTTGGCGGCACCGGTCTTGGCTTGGCAATCTGTAAAAAACTCGCTGAACTCATGCAGGGTTCGGTGGGGGTAAAGAGTACTCAAGAGGTCGGTTCGGTGTTTTGGTTAACCCTGCCTGACCGCCCAACCGAAGCAGTAGAAAAATCTCAAAACCGCATAAATTTAGCTGATATTGAACAAGCGCATCGTTCTATTTTATTGGTGGATGATAATCATGTGAATCGCATGATAGGCAAGAAGATACTCGAAAAAATTGGTCATGAAGTCGACCTAGCGGAAAGCGGACAAGAAGCGATTGAACATTTTCTATCCCACCAAATGCCGCCATTTGATTTGATTCTGATGGATTGTCAAATGCCGGAAATGGATGGCTTTCAAACCACCGAAACCATTCGTAAAATCAACTCACAAATTCCCATTATTGCACTGACGGCCAATACCTCAGAAGAAGATCGCCAAAAAGCCATTGATAGCGGCATGAATGATTTTCTCAGCAAACCCTTTAAGGCCGATGAAATTCAAGCCATGATTATGAAATATTAATCAGAAAAATACCTATCGAATTACTCAATAAAAAAGCCAGCCATTTGCATTCAAATGACTGGCTTTCAGATTTTTAAGTTTTATTAACAGGTTTTTAAATTGTAGAAACTTAAAATTCTGCACGCGGATTAAATGGCATTTGTTCTGCCATTTTTTCATACAGCACTTTATCATCATCACTCACTGCAGGCGGAGTATGGATTTGCACCGTAACGTATTGGTTACCCGGCTCTTTGCCTAAACCACGACCTTTCAAGCGTAACTTGGTGCCCGACTGAGTGCCCGCGGCAATCGCCATTTTCACCTTACCTTTTAGGGTTGGAATCTCTACTTTGGCGCCCAAGGCAGCTTCCCACGGAGTCACAGGTAAATCCAAATAAACATCTTTACCTTCGACTTTGTAATGCGGATCTTTTTGCAGATTGATTTTAATAATCACATCACCATTTGGGCCGCCATTAAACCCAGCGTGACCTTTTTCTTTCACACGGATTTTCTGGTCTTGAGTCACTCCAGCCGGAATACGCACCTTAATCGGTTTGGAATCATAGCTGTTGGATTGTGAATGCGGATTACCAGTTTGTACATTAATGGTTCTTTCCGTACCCTCGATGGCCTCATGAAGATTAATCATGACATTGATAGTTTGATCCTCACCTTTTTGAGGGCGTGCCTGACGTTGTCCAAAACCACCGGCGCCACCAAAACCACCTTGAGCACCACCAAAACCGCCGCCAAACATATCCCCGAAGATATCACCAAAATCAGCAGCACCCGCACCGCCGCCAAAACCACCAAAGCCGCCAGCACCGGCGTTTTGATAATCCGAGCCGAACTGGTCATACATAGACCGTTTTTCAGCATCGCTTAAGGTTTCATAAGCTTCACTGACTTCTTTGAATTTGGCTTCATCTCCAGTCGGTTTATCTGGGTGATATTTTGCCGCCATTTTGCGATACGCCTTTTTGATTTCGGCATCACTGGCACTGCGGCTCACCCCTAAAATCGCATAATAGTCTTTACTCATAAGTGTTTCTTTCTCTGTAAATTCGTTTAATGCCGTTAGCTTATGGGCAAACTGAGTTTTTTCAAGAGCAATTAGATAAAAATTATTGCCGTTAAAAGTATAAAAACTCTGTAAAAAACAGATAAAAAAACCGCCAAAAGCGCACAGCTGATGGCGGTTTTAAATTGTGCAATGACACTAATTAAATATTAGAAATCCATTTGCACTCCCAATTTAAAGTTACGTCCGTTATTGAGCGTATAACCTTTATAGGTATTCAAGAAGTCAACATAACGACGATCAAACACATTGCCGACCTTAGCGTACACATTGAGTTTTTGCTTATCCAGTTTGATTTGCGCCTGATACGCTAAGTCAACCAGGCTATAAGCCGCCGTGCTTGCCGTTCCAACTTTAACAATATCATCAAACTGCGAGAAAGGTTCATAACTGCCGGCAGAGTCTTTTGCAGCC
>JAASTL010000270.1 GCA_021767305.1 Piscirickettsiaceae bacterium
GCGATGGTTATCACCCCTAAAAACACGGCGCTGCCCGCCACTCGAAAAGGCTCGCTGGTTGCAACACCAATTACTCCGAAAATAATCGCTAAGCCACCGGCAATCGAAGTGCTTAATTGCAGTATTTGATCCATGTCTATATGGCTGTTGTCTACCGTAGGGGCGGTGTAAGTTTCGCCTTTTAAGCGGGCAAGAGTGGCATCTTTGATGGCGACGGCTTTTTCAGAAACGGTTTGTTCTAAAGTGGGTTTGGGTGTTAAAGGACCGGCCCAGAAGTGAATAATGGCAACTAGAAATGCCGTTGCACCGATGGCCATGCCTATTACACTAAAAGGAGATTTTATCGCTGTCATCATTCAATCCATTTGCCAAAAAGTGCTCAAGCTAAAAGGTGTTTAACCATTTCATACTCACAGCGTATAGGGGTGTGATAATTTTGGCAAGCTTTGTTTCGCTATAGCGTGATTGTTGATATTGATATTTGGTGGAGCTAGGGTACATCTAACAAAATTCATAATGTATTGATGTTAAATAGTTAATTTCTTGTTTATTTATGCCGTAGTACAGGTTTGGTACATGGGTTAATTGGTTGATTTGTCACTTCTGCTTGTTAACCCAGTTCTTAACTCTCAGGCCTTTAACTCTATCAAATTCTTTGGTGTTGTTCGTTACTAAAATTAATCCATTACTTCTGGCGTGTCCAGCAATCATCATGTCGTAGGGACCTATTGTTTGTCCTTGTGCATAGAGCTCTGCTCGAATTTGCCCGAAATGGTTTGCAGCATCTGTGTCAAAGTCTAAAACCTCTAGTCTTGCAATGAGACCTTCAATATCCAAGAGGTTCTTTTCTGGTTGAGAAGATCTTTCGGCACCAAAAATGAGTTCCCCGACTGTTATAGTTGAAATAGCCATTTGACCAGAGTGAAGGTTAAAGGTTTTTCTAACCTCTTCGGGACGATTCTTGATGGTATAGATTAATATATTTGTATCAAGAAGGTACTTAATCATAAGGTCTCTCTGATTGTATCCGGCTCTTGTGACCGTTCATTCATAAAGTCATCACTCACGCCACTATTTGCAAACCAGTCATCCCATGTATTTTCAATTGGGGTAATTATTCGGGTTTTGCCAATCGCTGTAACAACTACTTTTTTCACAGACTCATCTAATTCAACGAGTTTTGGAAGTCTCACAGCCTGTGATTGGTTGTTTTTGAACACCGAAGTTGTGATTGCTGTCATAAGCTCTCCTTGAATGTATATGGTATTTGTATATCCAAATTATAAGAGGTAAATATTGATTGGTCAATTTGACAATAGTGCTAATGATTGGAACGGGGGTACGGTTCCTCTAAGAGGAGCCTAATTCTCGTAATTATTCATCTTTAAGAATATATGTGGTTGAGTTTCTTGAAGGTCTCTCTGAATTCTTCTCTGAGCTACATAGGTTCGAAGGGGTTCTACCCCGTTATCACGTCAGACACTTCCATCCCACCGTATTTTGCTTTCCAGTTGTAATACGTGGCGTCTGAGATACTGTAATCCCGACAGACTTCCTTGACTAGGCGACCGGTTTCAACTTCCTTAAGAATTTTGACGATCTGAGTTTCGCTATAGCGTGATTTTTTATGTTACTCTCCGTTTTGCTTAAGTATAAGCCGGAGAACTCTAACTTTATACACTCCTATTTTATAGGAAGGTTACGCCCCACGTTTACCCCCAATAACTATGCAATTCAATGAGGGCGGTTGCAACTAGATAAAACAAGGGTAATGGCTGTAATTACTATGGATACGTTATTTTTGGCATAAAAAAACCCGTTTGAAACGGGTTGATATTGATATTTGGTGGAGCTGGGGGGAGTCGAACCCCCGTCCGCGAAGCCGCCATCTAAAAATCTACATGTTTATTTGGTCTATTGATTTAACCAAAATGCTACCCGACCAACAGGGATCACATTCAGCGAGTTTGTAAAGTTTAATGCCGAACTACCCAAACACGCAGTCGACACGGTTCTGTGTAAGTGATACAGCGTTAGGGGCCACAGACAGCTAAACCCTAGGCTGCACCAGCGGGATTAAGCCGCTAGAGCGTAGTTATCGTCGTTTGCAACTATAACAAATTGAAATAAAGATTTACGTGCATCATTCAGGCACGACATGCATTTCAAATTTTGTACTCCCCGTCGAAACCAGTACAGCCCCAGATAGGTGAGTCAGTTACTTTAAATAACCAAGTCAAAATTTAGAGAATCGGATTATAAAGTATTTACCGGTCAGTTGGAATGAATATAGGGATATTTACTATTAATTCAAGGTTTAAAAAGTTACCGGCCGGTAAATAGTTGATGACTTTGATGATATTCGAAAAAATAATAATGAAACTTTGAGAGGGTGATAAGAGTCTGAGAGTCAGTTTAAATTTCTCTTACAAAAGAATAAAGGCGCATATCAGTAGATTGAAGCAATGGTATTTTTCCCTTGCTTTTTGGCCATATACATTGCTTTGTCGGCTCGAGCAATCATTGAGTGAATAGTGTCGTTTTTTCGATACAGGGTGACACCAATACTGGAAGATAAAGCACCGAAATTACTTTTTTTCTTAGATTCGAGCTCTTGTTTTAGTGCTTGTGCAAGCACCATTAAAGAGTCTTGGTGACTATTGGGCACAATCAGCAGAAATTCATCACCGCCCCAGCGGCCAACGATATCTGTTTTGCGAACTGAGCGTTTTAAAATCTTTGCGAATTCAA
>JAASTL010000271.1 GCA_021767305.1 Piscirickettsiaceae bacterium
ATTTCTTTAGAGAGCAAATTGCCTAAAAACAGGGTAATCAAATCGTCTTTATCTCGTTTTAACTGAAACGCAGAATCGCCATTTTCCAGAGCATTTTCATAGGTTGCGTCGGCTTCTGCTTTGGGCATGACTTTACCCCGCCAAGTTTGATCACCTTTTTGTACCTCAAAATTGACAAGCGTACTGTTAACCGGAATGGGCAAAGAGTGCACCGCTTCGATCGGTTTATCGGTTGTGTTGGTAAAGGCTTGAGTCAACGTCGTAGTCGCCAATAAACCGTTTAATTCAATCTCGACTTTGGCGCTCATGGCAACCGGTAACAGTTTCGGGGAAATTCTTTCAACGTGATAAGGTGCCGGGTCTTCACTGCGAACATTACACATGGGTGTTTTCCTTTTGCTCAGTTTCTAGCCATTCATAGAGGTGGTCGGCGAGTTGGCGAATTTGAGTTTGCGAAAGCTGCGTTTTGGCAAGATCAATATTTAGCTCCATGCCATCATTAATATGAATACGATGCATCACTTCAACTTCGCCTGGTTTTACTCTGGGCGGCGTTTGATCAATTAATTGATTCTGTTTGCGAAAAATCTCCTCCAGACTCAAACCTTCTTTTTGCCAGTTAATGACAGTCAATAACTGTTGAAGATGTTTATCGGTGTAATAGGCTGTCTTACGCGCCCCCAGTGGTTTATCCACCAAGTTCTTACTCATATAAAAGCGAATGGTTCTGGGCGTTAGGTTGGTAATTTCTGCTAAGTCTGTCATGGAATACTGTTTATCCATTAGGCACCTCCGTTATCAATGCAAATAGATTAACAGTCATTAACTGTAAATAATAGATGTTAATTAAAATAAATCTGTGTAGAATGAAAATTGTTGGCGCGATGCTTTTATCGTTTTGGACGAAGAGACTCAGGGTTTTAATCTTTTTAGGATTAATGATATTGGTCGAACATGGATAGGTTCAACAGCCAGCGCCCAATCCGTTTCTGCAAGGTGTAGTTCACATCAGCTGGATATAAATAATGGCGATTTAATGAAACAAAAATATGAACCAATTAAAGAGAGTGAACTGCCTATTCTGGAGTTATGCATTCAAAAAGGCTGGCGAAAACCTGGTCAAGGCCTGAATGACTTTGATGAGGATGATGAAACCGCACTAGACAAAGCACTTTGGTTTGGTGATATAACACCTGCTGAGGTTAAACGTCTTATTATGGCGGGTGCAGACCTTAATCTTTGCTACCTTTCAAAACAGAATCCAATGGATGAAAGTGGATTTTATCCACTCTATTGGGTATTACACGGCTGTAATCAATTGCTTGATAAAGAAGATTATGAGATACAATTACAAATAATCACTATCTTGCTAGAAATGGGGGCTGATCCGACTCTTCATGAACCTTATCAAAATATGAGCATCCTTGAAGGGGCGATTTTTGATTATGAAATTACTCAAATCATGCTGTTACATAATGATGAACTTAAAGCTCTCTGGAATAAAACAGATAAATCACTTAAATCGAATATCGATATGCTCTCTATTCTTGCAAAGAAATATCATTTACCGCCCGTAGATCACTTTTATTTAACGTTAAAGTACTTTTCCACGGACGATGCAGATGGTTAATTTAACGACTGTTTCCGGAGGTCAGACGGGTGTTTCTCCGAAATTATTTGAGTAAATTAGCAAGTTGGGGGTATCAGGATAACTTTTTGAATTTATTGGGTTATTGATGGTGGGCCCTCACAGACTTGAACTGTGGACCTATCGATTATGAGTCGAGTGCTCTAACCAACTGAGCTAAGGGCCCTGAATAGGGGTGAAACCGCGAAGGGTTTTTAGGTGGCGCTTATTATATCTGACAAAGGCATGGTTTGCGACACTTTCCAACGTTCAAAAGTAACACACATCAGCCGTGTTTCAATAAAAAAACCGTGAAGGCAACAGCGCATCACGGTTTGGTTGTGCCGTGTGGTCGATTTAAGTGTCGAGGAAGCTTTTCAAGCGTTCGGCTCGGCTTGGGTGACGCAACTTACGCAGCGCCTTAGCTTCTATCTGACGGATACGCTCACGCGTCACATCAAACTGTTTTCCAACCTCTTCCAGCGTGTGGTCAGTGTTCATGCTCAAGCCAAAACGCATCCGCAATACCTTAGCTTCGCGAGGAGTCAGTGTGCTTAGCATTTCACGAACTGTTTCACTCATCCCCACAGAATCAGCTGCATCTTGCGGCGATAGGATATTGGAGTCTTCAATAAAGTCACCCAATGACGAATCTTCGTCATCCCCAATCGGGGTTTCCATAGAAATCGGCTCTTTTGCGATTTTCATGACCTTACGAATCTTGTCTTCCGGCATTTCCATCTCTTCAGCCAACTCTTCAGGGGTGGGTTCACGCCCCATTTTTTGTAACAGTTGACGCTGAATACGATTAAGCTTATTGATGGTTTCGATCATATGGACCGGAATACGGATGGTACGTGCCTGATCGGCGATCGAACGAGTAATGGCCTGACGAATCCACCAGGTTGCATAAGTCGAGAACTTATAACCTCGACGATATTCGAATTTATCAACCGCTTTCATTAAACCGATATTCCCTTCCTGGATCAGGTCTAGGAACTGCAAACCACGGTTGGTGTATTTTTTGGCAATCGAAATCACCAATCGCAAGTTCGCCTCGATCATTTCACGTTTGGCAACACGCGCGTTGTTTTCCGCCTTGCTCAGATCC
>JAASTL010000272.1 GCA_021767305.1 Piscirickettsiaceae bacterium
AGAGCTTTACTATTCTGCCAGGGCATTTAAGACATGCATTGAGTGGGGTTGAAAAAACGGAACAGGGGTCGGTTCGTTATCGATTAGAACACGCCATCGATCATTTCCGTCATCACCAATTCCGTCATGTGATCCGTTGGTGCTTGGCGCATCGAGGTATTACCGTTGCTTCAACGTTAGCGATGATGATCTTTGTGATTGCGTTATTGGCGGGTGGTCGTATCGGCTTTGTCTTCTTCCCTTCGCCAGAGTCAACCAAGTTAAATGCCGAGGCGCGTTTTGTAGCGGGAACGCCTGCTTCGGTCTCTGCTGATTATGTAGGCAAGTTATACCAAGCTCTGCGTGAAACCGAGGCCGAGTTGGAACCCGGCATTGTTAAGGTGGCGGTATTGCACTTCAATAAAGCGGGCGGCAATGTAGGCGCCAATTACGGCAGTATCAATATCCAGTTGGCAGAACCGGATGAGCGTGAAACTCGTAATGCTCAGTTTGTACGCGTTTGGCAAGAAAAAGCCGGTAAGGTCGCCGGTTTGGATACTCTGACTATTGAATCTCCAAGAATGGGGCCGCCAGGTGGTGATGTGGATGTGCGTTTATATGGCGCCGAACCCAAGGTGTTAAAGCAAGCGGCTTTAGATTTGGCAGAGGTGTTAAATCAAATACCCGGCGTAAGTGGGATTCGTGATGATTTGCCTTACGGTCGTGATCAGTTGGTTTATCAACTCACTCCGCAAGGTAAGGCGCTTGGATTTACTTATGTTTCACTGGGTCGTCAGCTTTCGGATGCTTTCTCTGGTCGATTGGTGCAGATTTACACTGATGGCGAAGATGAGATTGAAGTGCGAGTGCAGTATCCAAAAGCTGAACAGTTCTCTTTGGCGACCATTAATAAGATGCAGGTAGTGGCACCGAATGGAGAGCGTTTGCCATTGAGTTCGGTGGCGAGTTGGTCAACGCAACGTGGTTTTGATGCCATGCGTCATTTTGATGGCCAGTTGGCGGTAACCGTGGTGGGTGAAGTTGATAAAACCGTGAATAATGCCAACCAAATTTTGGCTAACTTACAAGCAACGACTCTACCGGAATTAGAGCAAAAATACGGTTTGATCTACTCTTTGGAAGGGCAGAATAAGAACCAAGCCAAAGCCATGGGAGATATGAAAATCGGACTAATGATTGGTTTATCGATGATTTATATCGTGCTGGCTTGGGTGTTTGGTTCTTACGGCTGGCCATTAGTGGTGATGATGGCGATTCCATTTGGCTTAATCGGTGCGGTCTTAGGTCACTGGTGGATGGGCTTGGATATGACCATTCTGTCTCTGTTCGGGTTCTTTGGTTTGTCAGGTATCGTAGTGAATGATTCGATTATCTTGGTGAGTTTTTATAAACAGCTGCGCGAATCAGGTCTCTCTGTGAATCAAGCCTTGGAAGAAGCCGCGGTACAGAGGGTTCGTGCGGTACTACTCACCTCTTTAACCACTATTGCTGGTTTAACGCCTCTGTTGTTTGAAACCTCTCTGCAGGCGCAGTTCCTGATTCCAATGGCAACCGCCATAGCCTTTGGGTTGATGTTCTCCACCTTCTTGATTTTGCTAGTGGTGCCAGCCATGCTGTCAGTTTATGAGGGAGTGCGTGGCAGACATAAAGCAGACAAAAATGAAATGCAGACCAATCAAAATCAGGCAGTGGCTAATTGATATGTAACAGTATTTCTATTTATGATTAAAACCCCGTTTTAAGCGGGGTTTTTTATGGGCAGCAAAATTATCGTTTTGTTCGCTATCATTCTTTTATCGGTGTCATGCTGACTTATTTCTGCTAAAAAAATGTCATCTGCGTTTCATCTGCAAATTAGGTGGGGTAATAAAATAGTCAACTGAGATGGGTCGCGGGTTGATTTTTTGTGATTGAAAGAGCTGTGAAAGAGTGATAAGTCTAGCATCTGCTGTTTATTTGGTTTTTCATTGAAGTTGAAAATAGCGATAAATCTTTATTATTACGCAGGATTTATTGTGTGAATCAACAAATGAAAAATGTAATAACCACTTAAGAAAACTTGATGATTTTGCAAAATTAAGAGAGAATACGTGACCAAATTTATATTGTAGTACAAAATTTCCGAGCGTATTTATTGGTTTTAATCCAGTTCTAAGGCAGTGAAATTGTTATCAAAACAGGCTACAGATACCGAATTTTTTAAACTATTTAAGGAAGTTGTATGGCAACTCGTAGAGATCTAGCAAATGCAATCCGTGCTTTAAGTATGGATGCAGTACAAAAAGCAAATTCTGGTCACCCTGGTGCGCCAATGGGTATGGCGGATATCGCTGAAGTT
The DNA here is from genome assembly GCA_021767305.1 of Piscirickettsiaceae bacterium. Next base: position 2,339 of record JAASTL010000272.1, read on the forward strand.
CTGTGGAACAGCCACATGAAATATAACCCAACTAACGCAAACTGGGCTGACCGCGATCGTTTCGTTCTTTCAAACGGTCACGGTTCAATGCTGATGTATTCTCTATTGCACCTTTCTGGTTACGACCTAAGCATGGAAGACATTAAGCAGTTCCGTCAGCTTCACGCTAAGACTGCGGGTCACCCTGAGTACGGTTATGCAGAAGGTATCGAAACAACCACTGGTCCTCTTGGGCAGGGTATTACTAATGCGGTGGGTATGGCGATCGCTGAGCGTACTCTTGCGGCACAGTTCAACAAGCCTGGTCACGAAATCGTCGATCACCACACTTATGTATTCATGGGTGACGGTTGTTTGATGGAAGGTCTATCTCACGAAGCATGTTCACTAGCTG
>JAASTL010000273.1 GCA_021767305.1 Piscirickettsiaceae bacterium
TCGCCATTTCGCTACTAACATGGTTGGTGGTTTTTAGCGTACCTTTTCTTGAATTAGAAATCCTTGCCATTGCTGGCATTATTACCGGTTTGGTTATTTTTGCTGAAATCTGTTTTTTTGTGGGCATTCTTTTAATTGGTAAAGAGGTTTGGCAAAAATTCAAACAGCAACTGTACGCCAAACTAGAAGAGGCAAAAGATTCCAATAAAACGGATCAAAACAAATAAACCACAAACCACATTTCTAAGTATTTATGTTCTTTAGCATTTAACTGATATTCATCATCTTTTACGGCGGGTTTTAGCTTTATACTAAATATTGTTGATCCATCACCATTTAGAGTCAGTTATGAACCAACTCACACCCGCAACCACTCCGACCCAAGCAAATCAGCATAAAGAATGGGTTTTTAAAACATCAGAAATCACTAAAACTTATCAGATGGGTGAAGTCGAAGTGCATGCTTTACGCGGTATTGATTTAGAACTTTACGCGGGTGAAATGACGGTTTTATTAGGCGCTTCAGGAAGTGGCAAATCCACGCTTTTAAATATTCTAGGTGGCCTCGATACCCCGACTGCAGGTAAAGCCTTTTACTGCGAAAAGCAGACAAACAGTCAAATTGATTTAAGCCAAGCCAGCGAACATGAACTCACCGAATATCGACGCTATAACGTTGGCTTTGTATTTCAGTTTTATAACCTTATTCCTAGTCTAACGGCGCGCGAAAATGTCGCCGTGGTGACCGAAATTGCGCATAACCCCATGACCCCTGAAGCGGCTTTAGAAATCGTTGGTTTAGCAAACCGTCTCAATCACTTTCCAGCGCAACTATCAGGTGGAGAGCAGCAACGCGTTGCCATTGCCCGTGCCATTGCCAAACGCCCTGATGTGCTGTTATGCGATGAACCCACCGGAGCACTCGACTCAGCAACCGGCATAAAAGTCCTGCAAGCACTTCAGCGGGTAAATCGCGAACTCAACACCAGCACCGTCATCATTACCCATAATGCTGACATTGCACGGCTGGCTGACAGGGTTATACGTCTGGGAGACGGCGTGATTAAAGAGGTTAAAATCAATACAGAAACAGTCTCTGCTGAGACTCTAAGTTGGTAATTCATGAAGTTAGTAAGTCATGATATTAAAAACAGATGTGTAAAAAAGATGATGAAACAACATGGTAGAACAAGATAGTAAACAGCGACCACTTAATGTTGCCGTCATCTGTAGTGCTTATAAACCAACTAGGCTTGCCTAATGAAATTGAGCGCGCTGGATAGCAAATTATTTAGGGAACTTTGGCATATGCGCATGCAAGCGCTGGCCATTGCCATGGTCATAGTAAGTGGTGTTGCCGTTTTCATTATGTCCATGAGTACCTATGATTCCCTTTATCAAAGCCGCGCTAACTATTACAGCAATAATCATTTTGCGGACATCTTTGCTTCTCTTAAACGTGCCCCACTCAATTTGCAAAATCGCGTTGCTGAAATTCCAGGTGTTGATAAAACCGAAACGCGTGTGGTTACCTACGTCAATCTCGACATATCAGACTATACCGACCCGGTAAGTGCGCACATTGTTTCCATTCCCGATCAAGGTCAACCACGCTTAAATCAGTTGTTTTTAGACTCAGGACGTTATCTTGATGCAAGCAGAGACAATGAAGTCATCATCAGTAAAAAATTTGCTCAAGCCCACCAACTTGAGCTGGGCGATTCAATCAGCGCAACCATTAATGGGCGCAAGAAAAAACTCTCCATCGTTGGTACCGCCCTATCTCCCGAATACATTTATCAAATTGCTCCTGGTGCCATGTTCCCTGACAATAAAAGTTACGGCGTTATGTGGATGGCGCAGACACCATTATCAAGTGCTATCGATATGCATAGTGCCTTTAATGACTTGGTTTTAACACTGCAGCATGGCGCTAATGTGGATGAGGTCATAGACCACATAGATCGTTTGTTAGCTCCTTACGGAGGGATTGGAGCCTATGCCCGCAAAGATCAGCTATCAAACCGCTTTTTGAGTGAAGAATTAAAAAGTCTGGATATTATGGCGACGATTTTTCCGATTATATTTTTTGCGGTTGCCGCCTTTCTTTTAAACGTGGTCATTAACCGTTTGATTTCACTACAACGTGAACAGATATCCACGCTTAAAGCTTTCGGTTACAGCAATTTTAGTATTGGTTTTCATTACAGTAAGTTGGTTTTAAGCATTGTCGCGTTTGGTGTTGTAGTGGGTTTGTTGATTGGTATCTGGATGGGTAAAGGCATGAGTGCGCTTTATATGAGCATTTATAGCTTACCCTACCTAGATTATCTACTTGAGCCAAAAGTCATTGCTTTAGCCATTCTTATAAGTTTTGGGGTGGCTATTATTGGTACGCTGAGCGCCGTTAAAAATGCAGTGAAATTAGCACCGGCTCAAGGTATGCGCCCAGAAACCCCTACCATTTATCATCCGATGTTGATTGAAAAACTAGGCTGGCAAAAGTATTTTTCACAACCCAGCCGTATGATTATCCGACAAATTGAACGCCACTTATTTAAAGCAGCCTTAACCACCTTAGGCATTAGCTTCGCCTGCGGCATTATGTTGCTGAGTGGCTTTCAGGAAGGCGCAATCAACCAGATGGTTAATGTGCAATACAACTTAAGTCAAAGAGAAGACTTTAGTAGTTATTATGCAGAACCTATTCATGCACGATCACTGCA
>JAASTL010000274.1 GCA_021767305.1 Piscirickettsiaceae bacterium
ACCAAGCTTCAATGGTATTGCGATTATCGAGTAGATGTTTTTCTAACTCGAGTAAAGGCCCTTTTAGAGCGGTTTGCAAATGTGGGACTTGGTTTGTAGATGGCATAGGAATTCTCTTAATCTTTAGCAAACGTTTTGTTTGACAAGTAATAGTTGAGTCAATCAGTGGGTATTATACAAATTTGTCAATTTTTATTGCGTTTATTAGTTGGGTTCTAAATCGACTTTTTGAGTTTGTGGTTGGCAGAGGGGCAGTGAATAGCAGCGGTCTTAAACAGCAAGTTTGAGCCAGTGAGTTTGTGCTAGTGTGTTTTAGGAGTGTGCTTGGTTTTTACCTAGCTGTTTTGCTTTATAGAGGTTTTGATCAGCACGTTCAATCAGGCTCTCAATAGAGTCAGATGCCGTGTATTGGGAGATTCCTATACTCACTGAGAGTGTCAAATCAAACTCGGTTTCTGTTTGGTTCACAGCGTTTAATATTTTCTCTGCTAAATACATTGCTTGGTCACGGTTGATTTGTGGACAAATCGCCATAAATTCTTCACCGCCCCAGCGGCCTAAGGTATCGCTTTTGCGAATTTGGCTGCAAATATTTTTGTATATTTGTTTTAGAATTTCATCGCCGGCGAGGTGACCGAATTTATCATTAATATTCTTAAAGTTATCAATATCAATCATCAATATAACTAAAGGAGTTTGATAACGTTGGCAACGGTCAAATTCATTGATCAGCACTTGATCAAGATGTTGGCGGTTATAGGCGCCAGTCAGGAAGTCAGTAATAGTCAAAATTTCTAATCGTTCATTACTCGCCTCAAGCGATTTCTGTGTCTCTATCAAAGTTTGATTGCTCTTATTCAGTTCTGCATTAAGTCGATAAAGTTTACGGCTATAAATAGTGACTAGAATTAATATCAATAAAACGGGTGATAGATAAGTAATGATTTTTTCCCAATCATAAGGCACTTGATACTCGACCTTAAGCCAGTGATTGTTGATTTCATTCTGTTCTTCTTCGTTAAAAGTGGCGAGCGCTTTGGTGAGAATGGAGTGCAGTTCTGGTAACTCTTTGCTGACCGCCATTTTAATATTGGCGTTAAACGAGGTTTCACCGGTGATTTGTAAATTTGCATAGCCCAACGCACGCAAATGATAAGCGACCACGGCTAGGTTATCGATATAACCATAGACAATACCGCTGGAAACCGCATTTAACCCTTCTTCTACACTATTCACCGTATAGGTGGCTATTTCTGGATATTTAGTTTTTAGTAACTCATGCGCAGCATAGTTTTTAACCACCGCGATACTTTTGTTCTTGAGGTTTTTTAAATCGCTTATATAGTTTTCCCCTTTTTGCGTGGCGATAACCATAGGGAAGTTGAGATAAGCGGGGGTGAAATTGGTGTATTTACGGCGCTCTGGAGTTTCAATCACCGCGGCAAACATTTGAATTCTGCCATTTTTCACTGCCTCTACCGCCTGACTCCAAGAGAGTTCAGTCTGCGGTAAAAATTCTATTCCGGTTAAGGCAGAGAGTCTATCTAAGTATTCTGCAGAGAGTCCGCTGAGTTGATTGTCTTCGGTAGTAAACTCAATGGGTTTCCAAGCCGTATCAATCGCCACTTTAACTTTTGGATTACGTTTAATCCATGCTTTTTCTGTACGACTTAATTTAAGGCGATGTTTCTCTTCTTTATAGATACCTTTAGAAAGATCAATGTTGTTATCAATCAAGTTATGTTTTTCAAACATTTTTTGAATATATTGCAAGCGCCCCGGGTTAAGCGTGCCAAATGGAATTGAATTGGGACGAATCGAGTCTTCAATCATATTGGCTTCATAACGCAGGTGGTCGCGAGATTTATCAACTTTAAGTTCACTGATGAGGTAATCAATCAACTCCTCTTTGTGCTGCAAAGCATAGAGCCAGCCTTTAATGCTGGCACGCTTGAATGCCGCCACACGCTCTGGATGATTATTGACCTCATCACTATGGGCAAAAAGTAAATCACCATAGAGATCAACACCAAAGTTCATTGGACGAATAACATTGATATCAATATCTTTACTGTAGAAATAATAGGGTTCATTAGAGAGGTAGGCGGGGTAAACATCCACCAAGCCTTTTTCTAACATTTCTGGCCCGCCTTTAATGGCCATGCGGTTGGTATTTACCTTAATGTCGTTTTGATGCAGCATGGCCAGAAGAGGAAAGCCGTCGGTATCTCGTTGGTAAAAAGCGATGTTTTGATTGTTTAGATCAAAAGGGCTGTCAATTCCGCTGGATGCCAAGGTAATAAATACCTGTGGTGAGTGTTGCATGATTGCCGATACAATTTTTACCGGGGCACCTTTGGCTTGGTAAAGCATTAGCATGCTGTCGGCAATACCGTATTCAGACTCTTTATTGATGACTTGTTCAATATTGTTGGCCAGTAAATCACGCTCTTTGATAGTGACATCTAAGCCTTCTTCAGCATAAAAGCCTTTAATTTTGGCCGCGTAAAAGCCAGCAAATTGGAATTGATGCAACCACTTAAGTTGTAAAGAGACTTTTTCTAAAGCGGGTGGCGCTTGGGAGGCAGAAGCATCCGAAGATACTACAGTAGATGTGCTAATTGAATTTTCAGATGAGGCTTCAGCAAGGTTTTCTGTAACATTTTCGGCAATCGCTGGCGATGCGAAAATGAGCGCCAGATAAAGTACCA
>JAASTL010000275.1 GCA_021767305.1 Piscirickettsiaceae bacterium
ACCGGCACCCCCATCGATCACTCAATTCAAGTCTCTTTAGAAGCCATAGAGGCGATTCATATCGATTGGCGCGGCGGGCAACAATCGGCATTAAAAATCTCTCCAGAAATTACCCGTAAACTTGCCTTAAAACCAAAACAAATTACCGCCATGATGGTAGGTTTAAAAAACCCACTGTACACATTCAAAGTACAACGTACTCTTAATGAGTGGCGCAGTGAACCGCTTTCTGCCATTTTACCGGGTGCTACTTTGGCTGAGTTATGGAAAACCTTAACCCTGTTTGAAAAGGTTTTACTTGCGATCGCGTCGATGGTTTTAATTAGCGGCTTGATCAGCATGTTAATCACTTTGATTAGCACCCTCAATGAAAGAAGACGTGAAATGGCCGTGTTAAGAGCCATTGGCTTACACAGTTGGGATATCATCAAACTCTTTATGCTAGAGGCCGGCATGATTATGCTGATTGCGATACTCTTTAGCTTGGTGTTGTTTTATGGCTTACTGGCGATTGCCTTACCGATTATAAAAACTCATTATGGCCTTAGACTGGTATTAATGCCGCTGGATACACAACAATGGCTGTTCTTAGCAAGTGCTGTCATGCTCGCTTTGATATTAAGTTTGGTACCGGGTTGGATGGCCTATAGACGCTCTTTGGCAGATGGCTTAAGTATTAAATCTTAATGCCAGCAAATACATGATTAAAAGTAGATAAACATGACCTTAATAGCAAAACACTTAACAATGCAAAAACTGACTCAATCAATCTTCGCACTGTTGCTGTCTATGGGTTTAAGTGCACCCGCCATAGGTAGCGACCAGACAGAAATTAAAGCTGGCGATGGTAGTTCAGTGGATAAACCCCTCGATCTTGGCTGGAGTGATTTAATGCCGGCTGATTACAATCCAGAAGCCTTAGTGGAGAAGTTTGCCAAAGAGCTACAAAAACTAGAGTCTTTACCAGATGGAAGTCCGGAAGGTATAGAGATTATTCAACGTATTCAAATTGAGGTGGACAATATTCCCACCAATGAAGAACTGGATGAAAAATGGGTGCAATTGCCAGGTTTTATTGCCCCGTTAAAAACTCAAAATGCATTGATTAATCGCTTTTTGTTAGTCCCCTATTTTGGTGCCTGCATTCATGTTCCGCCGCCACCAGTAAACCAAACGGTGTTGGTAGAGATGCCGCCTGGCAAAGGTATTCGTCTTGACCAAGTGGATTACCCATTTTTAATTACCGGCAAAATGCGGCTCATAAAAACATCTACTGATATTGGTAATGCTGGCTATGCCATCAATGCCATTTCCGCGACTATTCACAAAGATTCCAGATGGCTTGAAGTGGAATAAAGCGAGGAATAAAGCGCGGAATAAAGCTTCACGTGAAACTCTGATGATTTTTATTCTCCAAGATAGATTTTTCCTAACCCCGGCCGCTTGGCGTTAAAATAATTTAATACATAAACCTATATCAAAAACTGAAAATACTCGACAACATCTAAAAGGAAACTCAAGTGCGCGAAATCATTGCTACAGACAAAGCCCCACAAGCCATTGGAACCTATTCACAAGCCGTTAAAGTGGGTAGTACGGTTTATCTATCCGGTCAAATTGCGTTAATTCCAGAAACCATGGAGTTAAAAGAGGGTGATATTGCAGAGCGCATTCATCAAGTATTCAAAAACCTAACGGCAGTCTGTGAAGCCGCTGGCGGCAGCTTACAAGATATTGTTAAATTAAATATCTTCCTGACTGATATGAGCCACTTCGCGACCGTAAATGAGATTATGGCGCAGTACTTTCAACAGCCTTATCCAGCACGTGCTGCGGTTGCCGTTGCGCAGCTGCCTAAAAACACCGATGTGGAAATGGATGGTGTTATGGAAATCTCCTCTTACTAAGGTTCATTGTCTGATTAAATGCCATTATCCAAAGCTGAACCGCCATCCAACACTTTTTTAAGAGACATCATTACCCAACTAGGTGTCTCTAAAACTGTGCTAATTACTCAATACAGTGCGGGGCTTTTTCATGCCAAAGGCTTCAATACCGATATTACCCAAGACCATATTATCTGCAGTGTGGATAAAGCTATGTATCAAGCTAAAGAATCCGGGCGCAACCAAACCATTGAAGAAATGGCTGCCTGTGTTTAAGTAGACCTTATGTTGTCAGAACTCTCTCTTTCAAACCTCAAAGGCGTAGGCCCTAAACAGCTCGAAAAGCTCGAAAAACTCGGGCTTAAGGTTGTGCAAGACCTGCTGTTTCACCTGCCTTTACGCTATCAAGACAAAACTCGTATCACCCCTTTAGAAAACATTATTGTCGGTAATGAAGTCTTAGTGGAAGGCACTATTTTTTCTCAAGCTTTAACCCGTGGAAAACGTAGTACTCTCGTCGTGAAGATTCAGTCCGATAGCGGGCAAACGCTGACTTTACGATTTTTTCATTTTCATTATCGCCAAGCGCAGACCTTTGCCCGGGGTAAACGCATACGCGCCTTTGGCGAAGTTCGCCCGGGCATGAATGGGTTTGAAATCATTCATCCAAGTTATCAGATTTTCAATGCAGGCCAAGAACCCGAACTTGAAGAAACCTTAACCCCAACCTATCCGACTACTGAAGGGTTGGGGCAAGCTTCTTTGGTTAAGTTAATCAAACAAGCGGTGACTTTACTTAAACAGAACCCTCTAG
>JAASTL010000276.1 GCA_021767305.1 Piscirickettsiaceae bacterium
AGATAGACCATAGCGCAATAATAGCTGGCCTGGCGCTGTTCTGCCGGAACACCCTCAAGCTCACTTAAGAGTTTTTGCAGATTGGTTTCATCTGAAGTTTGTGCACCATTTTCGGCTTCAGAATACCGTGCCGAATAGATGCCTGGCTTGCCATTCAAGTAACTCACTTCAATACCGGAATCATCCGCAATCGCCGGTAAACCGGTTTGCTGGGCAGCATAACGGGCTTTTAAAATCGCATTTTCAATAAAAGTGCTACCGGTTTCATCTGCCTCAGAATCAAAAAACTCAGACTGCACTCTCACCTGCCAACCATGCGGCTGCAGAATTTCAGCCATCTCTTTTAATTTGCCTTGATTCCCGGTTGCCAATACCACAGTTCTTTGCTGGCCTTGCATGGTGTTCTCCTAAAATTGGTCTAACCATAAATTAAGGATGTATTATAAGGTCTTTATAAAATACATGTAGAAAGGGCTGGATTGTGAGTAACCAAGAATTCGCAACCAAAAGCATGACCGCTTTTGCCAAACAACAAATCAATTCCGAAGACCAAACTGGCACCAATACATTAGGGCGTTTTAGTTGGGAAATAAAATCGGTGAACCAGCGTTATTTAGAAATTAATCCGCGCCTGCCAGATGCCTATCGTCACTTGGAAATTGAGCTACGCAACCGTATTAAAAAAACCATTCATCGGGGTAAGCTAGACATCTCTTTAAGTGTCGAAAACAATGCTGAGAACCTGAGTTTTAGTATCAACCAAAATCTTTTATCCGCCCTAAACAAAGCCGTATCAGAAGTGCAAATGCAATTGCCCGAAGCCACCCACGTTAATCCTCTTGAAGTATTGCAATGGCCGGGGGTTTTACAGCAAGAGATGAACAGTTCAGAACAACAAGCCAATGATGAAATCATCCTGTCCGCTTTAGATGAAACCCTGCAACTATTGGATCAACAACGGTTACGCGAAGGTAAGGCACTTGGGCTTTTGATTATGGAGCGTGTTAACTCAATAGGTGACAAACTCGATCAACTGCAACCGCAGCTGCCTGGGATTTTGCAACGCCATATCGATAAACTCAAACAACGCATAGTCGATTTAAGCGAACAGTTGGATGAACAACGTTTTCACCAAGAAGTCGCAATACTGGCGCAAAAAGTGGATATTGCCGAAGAGATTGACCGTATTCGTACTCATTTGGTGGAAGTGGAGCATAACTTGTCTACAGAAATGCTACATAAACCGGTGGGCAGAAAACTCGACTTTTTAATGCAAGAGCTTAATCGCGAAGCCAATACTTTGGGCTCTAAATCTATTGATCAACAAATATCAAAAACTAGCGTTGAACTGAAAGTGCTCATAGAACAGATGCGTGAGCAGGTGCAGAATATTGAATAGATTGGTGTCAAAAATCGACTTTCGCCATACATTATTAATAACCGTTATACATACATAGAAAAAACAGATAAGCCTAGACACTGAAAAAGTTGATACAAATCAATCTGGTGAGAGCAAAAGCATTGAAATTTAGAGGCGAACTGAGTATAGTTCGGAATGTCAAAAAATAAAAAACTATATAGCTGAGGCATTTATCATGAGCAATTTCATTAAGATGTTACTAACAGTGGTGGTAACTGTTGTAATTCCACTAGCAGTTCTTTTAGGTATTTGGGCAGATATCCTGCCTCAATCACTACAAGTTGCAATCGGTATGGCTGGTGTTGTTCTAGCAGCCGTTATCATTATTGGTGGTAACCTATACTTGATGTGGAGTGACATCAAAACAGGTCGTTATTCGAAGTAATCGATTACTACTTGCATGAAAAACCCGGCAATGCCGGGTTTTTTTGTTTTATAGAGCCTGTAAACATTATTAAAACCTCACTAACGACTTGCCTAAAAACGCTATAATATTTTGCAATTGAAACTTCCAATTTAAACCTGATGCACCCCTCTCTCGATAAAATAAAAATCTAGAGCATACCGACCAGTTAAAGATAGTTAAAATTCATGAGCGAAAACGATAATCAAGCCAAAGACATCTACGACAAGAGCGTGACTCTTCCAGAAGACCAACCTGCATCAAGTGAAGCTGCAAATAATGAAAGCGCGCCAGCGAATGAAAAACCAAAAAAATCCAAAACTCGCCGTTTTGTTTTATGGTTTTTTGTCATTAACTTTTTATGGGTCACGTTTGCGGTAGGTGCTGCGGCTCTGTATTACTATGTGACTATCTACCCTACTCTGCCTAACCCTGCCGAGTTAAAGACCGTTTCTTATCAAGTGCCGCTACGTATCGTCACCGCAGATGACAAACTCATTAGTGAAATCGGGACAAAAAAACGTATTCCACTAGAATATTCTGAAATCCCAGAGCGTATGACTCAAGCTATTATCGCGGCCGAGGATGAGCGCTTTTTTGAACATGGTGGAGTGGATTACAAAGGCTTAGCAAGAGCCGTTTATGAACTGGTTTCTACAGGCAGCAAGCAATCTGGTGGTTCCACCATTACCATGCAGGTTGCACGTAACTTCTTTTTAACCCGTGAAAAAAGCTACCTGCGTAAATTCAATGAAATCATTCTCTCTTATAAAATCGAGAGTGAACTCAGTAAAGAAGAGATACTGGCGCTTTATCTGAATAAAATCTTCCTCGGTTACCGTTCTTATGGGGTCGCTGCAGCAGCCGTTACT
>JAASTL010000277.1 GCA_021767305.1 Piscirickettsiaceae bacterium
CCAACTGGAAAAACGATCGACCATTGCACTTACCACCTAAATTATTACTTTTTATTAATTTCGTAATAAGCAACGCATATGCCAATGCAAATAAAGACCGAAACAGAAGGGATTAAACGGAAATGAAAATAATTTTAGGTTGGCTAAAAGTATATTTAAGGTACTTTTTGGTTCATTAAATCACCAAAAAGAATCACAAAAAAATTGGATTTTTAATAGATAAATATTACAACTTACGCATAGAACTTAGACCAGAAGACAAGAGCTTTTCTTGCAAAACTCCTTCTTTATCGATAAAAGATAGCTTGGCAAGACCATTATCAGCAATACCCTTATAAAAACCTCTTGAAAGAGTAACCTCTTCTTTACCTTGACGATTTTCTACCACTTTTAATGGTTCATCAATTTCAAAAAAATCATGTAAAGACCAATAATTGCGTAAATCATTAATGGATAAATTGAAAAGATCTTGCTTTTGCACTAATTCATAAAATTGGTCAAAAAAAAGTGTACTGTCAAACTGACTTAAGAAGCCAGAGCTTTCAGCTCCATCAACCTTATTCTGGTTTATGCCGACACCAATAACTAAACTATGATAATTTTCTTCAACAACTTGCTCTATTAGAACACCCGCAACTTTTCCATCATCCGTATATAAATCATTTGGCCACTTCAGATAAATAATGTTTTGGGTTAATGAACTTAAAGTCTTATGCAGAATAGCTGAAACCTGGAGACTCAGCAAACCTGAAAGCTGACTATGGCTTTCAAAAGGATAACTCATGGAAAAAACAAGCGAATCGGAATTACTCATCCAACTTCTTTGTTGCTGACCATAGCCATGAGTTTGCTTTTTGGTAGTGCAAAAAACAACATGAGGGGTTTTATGAATTGAGCAGTACTTTTTTAAATACAGACTGGTGGAATTGACCTCTTCTAATTCAATCAATTCGTATTTTTTGTTGCATGACATTTGATTACATTACCCCGCTTAGGTTTTGGCTATGCTATCAAATAAAAATAGAGTGTAAATAAAAACAAAAAAAGCCGCATAAGAATGCGGCTTAACGTTTTAACTAACTTTGGGAGCTTTGAATTACATCAAATCAAAAGACTTTGAGACACCAAATACTAGATCATTTGTATCATCAACGCCATCAGCGTCATAGTTTGCTCTTACGTAAGTCAATGAACCTTCAAAACCTGCACCAAGATCAAATCCATAACCAAGTTCGATGTAAAGGTTATCTACACCTTCAAGTTCTACATCATCGTCGTTGATTTCATATTTACCAACAGTTGCAGTAAAGCTTTCATAAGATAGATCTAGTGATAAATCAGTGTATTTTGCATCATCACCATCATCAGCCATATCTTCCCATGAACCGATTTCATAACCGATGCTGACAGGACCATAACCTACAGATAGAGCAACTTCCTCATAAGAAGTATCAAAAACATCACCAGTGTAGTAATAGCCAGCAACTCCTAGCCCAAGTGAAACACCTTCAAATTCTCCACCCCATCCAGCATAAAGATCGTACTCTAATTCGTTACCACCCCCAACTTCAGAAACCCATGTCCCTGCATAAAAACCGCTGTCAGATTCAAAATCTAGTCCACCATTAGCTGCAGCATCCGACTGCTTAATTCCTCGGAAAAAGTAGTCAGTCACAAAACCAACATTTGCAGAAACACCAGCTTGTGAAGTTGCAGGAACCATTGCTACAGATGCAGCACCCGCTACCGCTAAAGAAAGAGCTAAAGGTTTAAGTGCGAAAGTTTTTTTCATTTTTTTCTCCAACATAAAAAAATCTGTGAATTTAATTTCGCCTAACCTAAAGCCTGTAAGATGCCAAAAAATTAATTAACCTTATTTTTCAATAACTTAATAAAAATAAGCAAATCCTAATAATTGTTTAAGGAATTATTGCATGATTTTATTGGTGCACTTTTGCACCATTTTAAATGTGCTTATCCATATTATTCAGAAATTCGATTAAGTTGCTTTCGACCTTTTTAAAATCTGCTATAAGTTTTTTGCCTCGCTCGGTTAAAACACTACCTCCACCAGATTTACCCCCAATTTCTTTGACAATTAAGGGCTGGTCATACATTTCATTGAGTTCTTGCACTAACTTCCAAGCTTTTTTATAGGACATCCCCATACTTTTAGCGGCTTGGTTCATAGAGCCAAATTCATCAATCTTTTGTAAAAGTTCAATTCGACCAATACCAACGTAGCCGCCATTCTCTCCCGTTAACCAAAAACGAGCTCTTATATTTTTAGAATAAGGTTCACCAGGTAATTTTTTTACAGCATCACTCATATTGGATTCATCTTAATTAAGAAAGGAAATAATTGATTTTGATACTAAACAAGCTAAGCCTGCTATAAAACCATTTAAAACTGATTTTAATTTTAGCAATAAAAACACTGCTTAAAGGTTTATAAAGTAAGACTTAAACTAGTCGACTACATACAAATTAGAAACGTCTTATAAAATTGACAATAATTTAGCTTGAGCCAAAATATAGATAGTTATTCTTATAAAATAACAAAATCATAAGAAGTTATGCATAACAAGTTATGACCAGTAAAACAGAAACATACATTAAACACTCTAAAACGAGTGTATGAAAACTATATGGAGCACATTTATGAACGTAG
>JAASTL010000278.1 GCA_021767305.1 Piscirickettsiaceae bacterium
AAACCCTGGTGAAAAAAGAGTTGATAGCAGATGCCGAGACTTATGGTGATGAGCGTAAGTCACCTCTGGTTGAAGGCCGAAATGCGCAAGCGTTAAGTGAGCAAGACTTATTACCATCTGAGCCAGTAACGGTCGTTTTATCAGAAAACGGTTGGATTAGAGCTGCTAAAGGGCATGATGTTGACGGGCAATCTTTGGGTTATAAATCGGGTGACAAATTCTGTTCGCAAGCCTCAGGGCAGAGCCGACAGATGGCGGTATTTTTAGACTCTACCGGGCGCTCTTATTCTTTAGCTGCTCATAGCCTACCTTCAGCACGTTCTCATGGAGAACCGCTTACTGGAAGATTAAGTCCGCCAGCCGGTAGCGCTTTTACTCAAGTATTAATGGGAAATCCAAATGACAAAGTCTTACTCGCTTCTAGTGCAGGCTATGGTTATATCACTCAGCTTGAGAATCTCTATGCCAAAAACAAGGCGGGTAAAACCTCCATTACTCTCCCTAAAGGCAGCGGTGTTTTAGAGCCTAAGTCAGTCAAACCTGAACAATGGGTCATGGTGGTGACTTCTGAACCGAGAATGCTCGTCTTTAAGGCCGAAGAATTGCCTGAACTTAACAAAGGTAAAGGTAATAAGCTGATTCAATTACCGAAAGGAGAAACTGTGGCAGCGATTCATTGCTTCAATGAAGGTGATAAGGTTATCGTTGAAGCTGGTAAATACCAAAAAGCGTTTGGTCCAACAGCGATTGAAGAAGCTTTTGCCAGTCGAGCTAAAAAGGGTATTGTGTTACCGCGCACCTTAAAGAAAACGAGTGCTATTTTTACCGCAGACTCTTAATTCATAAGCCCGTTTTCATTAGTCGAATATTTAATTCTTTCCATATCACCATAATAAACTGGAGCTATTGTGGCTCCTTTTTTATTTGTGTTTTCGAGTTTGAATCCCTCTCATAAAATTGTCATTTATATCTTGGTATAGCTGTTGCTTTGTCTATCGCAAACTAAATCAGTTTAGTTAATTTAACGTTAGTATTTTAGGCGAATTATTTAGGCTAATAGCTTCTGTCGGCAATTTTCTTTTATTTAAGTTGTTGTATTTATTTGGTTATTAGACGTATGTAGTGATATTTTATGTTTGCAAAACCGGTTGGTATTCTCATCATCACCTTGAGTTTTTTTGGCGGTTTCCTTCTTATGGGGGGGAATCTGGCATCTTTATGGCACCCGTCAGAACTGGTTATTATTTTGGGGATTGCATTAGGTGGGTTTTTGGCCTCAACTCCAGTGCATGTATGGGTGATGACTTTAAAATTTTTGGGGCGTTACTTTGCCGGAGATAAAGTCACCAAACAGCTTTATGAGGATACGCTTAGCTTATTGGAAGACCTTGCCAGATTATCAAGAGCCAAAGGTGCGTTAGCGCTTGAGCAGCACGTCCTGAACCCTGAAAACAGTCCAATCTTTACCCAGTACCCTCATGTCCTTAAACACAAAGAACTGAAAAAGTTTTTAATAGATAACTTTAGTTACTTATTGCTCAATCCTCCACAAAGTCAAAACTTTGAACATCATTTAGAAAATCAAATTTACGACATTATCGATTCGATGAGTGAGGTGCCTAAAGCGGCGGGTAAAGTGGGGGATTGGTTACCTGGTTTTGGTATTGTCGCCGCTGTTATGGGAGTCATTTTAACCATGGAACTTTTGGGGGGTGAGATTGATGTGGCTAAAATTGGTACGGCGATTGGTGCAGCATTAGTCGGTACCTTAACCGGGGTATTTTTTGCCTTTGCCGTTGTAGCACCTTTTGTGCATGCTACAGAAGTGATGATTCGTCAAGATAAATCTCTTTTTGAAATGGCAGCTTCATTTCTAGCGGCCTATGCTAATGGAGTTTCACCTAATTTAGCGGTTGAAATTGGTAGACAAAGAGTGCCGCCAGAGTTTGAAATTCCGCGTGAAGGAGAGGATTGATGCCTACCTCAAAGTTGCTAAACAAGTGGAGTGGCTGTTTTGTCTAGACGCCGTGGTGGACATGATGAGGGCGGGGCTCATGGAGGTTCTTGGAAGATAGCGCTCGCTGATTTAATGACCGTTTTAATGGTGTTTTTTTTGGTCATGTGGCTGACGGCTATTATTGATCCTAAAGAACGACAGGCTTTTGTGAATAGTTTAGCAGGCGAACCACCAATTGGGGCAGAGATCAAAGATGAACAGTTATTGCCGCCGCAAGAATCACTGATTAATCTAGAAATGAAGCCCAAACCAGCAGTCTCTAAAGATGAAATCGAAGATGCGTTGAAAAATGTTGACCCGAAAGATATTAATATTGAAGAGAGTCCTGAATTCACCACCATTACTCTGAGATCAGATAGCTTTTTTGAAAGTGGTCGAGCGACCATTAGTGATAAAACTCGTGAAAATTTAGAAAAGTTAGGTGAGACCTTAGTTGGACGCAATCAACCAGTGAGTATTACGGGTTATACTGACAATATTCCGATTAGCAATGTGCAATTCCCTTCCAACTGGGAACTCTCTGCAGCTCGTGCCGCAACCGTAGCGCGAACTTTTATCTATATGGGCATGGATAAAAAACGTATTACTATTCAAGGTAAGGGTGACAATGAAGAAGTGGCTTCTAATGAAACCGCTTATG
>JAASTL010000279.1 GCA_021767305.1 Piscirickettsiaceae bacterium
CTGTACAAACAATTTCTTATCTTTAATGACCGCAGTACGAATGGCAATAGCGGTATCCATATTTCCATGCCATCCTAGATAGCCGACCGCTCCGGCATAAATGCCGCGTTTAACCGGTTCCAGTTCATCAATGATTTCCATGGCACGAATCTTAGGTGCACCAGAAACGGTTCCCGCCGGAAAGGTGGCGCGCAATACATCCATTGCGGTCATACCCGGTTTGGCTTGACCATTTACATTGGAGACTATGTGCATGACATGTGAATAACGCTCGACAATCATTTTTTCAGTCAGTTCAACTGAGCCCACTTCTGCAATACGGCCAACATCGTTTCGACCTAAATCAATCAACATCAAATGCTCTGCCAACTCTTTAGGATCCTTCAACAAATCTTGTTCCAATGCCAAATCTTTCTCCGGCGTCAAGCCTCGACGACGAGTTCCAGCGATAGGTCTCACCGTAACTTGATTGTCTTCCAGGCGCACCAGAATTTCTGGTGAAGACCCCACAATATGCAAATCATCCATATCCACAAAATACATGTATGGGGAAGGATTCAGATAACGCAAGGCACGATACAAATCAATCGGATCGGCATCGAACTCAACCGACATCTGCTGAGAAATCACCACCTGCATGGCATCACCAGCGAGTACATACTCTTTGATTTTAGCCACCGCCTGTTTGAATTCTTCTTCACCAAAACTGGAGATAAAGTCTTCTTCAGCTAAGTTTTTACCGGTGGCCTGATCTTGTGGCATGGGCATAGGTTGACTGAGTGCTTTTTGCAGCTCATCCAATCGTAATTGCGCTTGGTCATAAGCGTTAGCTTGCGATAAGTCCGCATGCACAATCACATGAACCTGACCACTTAGGTTATCAAACACCACCAACTCTTCCGAGACTAAGAGTTCAATATCCGGAGCTTGAATATCATCTTTATCTGGCGTGGAGTTTTTTAGACGTTCTTCTACAAAACGCACTGTGTCATAACCAAAATAACCGACCAAGCCACCACTAAAAACCGGCATGCCTTCTTGCTTAAAGACATTGAACTGGTTCTGATAAGCCTCAACCCAAGCGAGCGGATCATCCGCCACTTGCTGCTGCACTAATTCAGCACCGACAAACTCGGAAATCTTATTGCCATTAATTTGAATTCGGCGTTCACATGGCAAACCAATGATGGAGTAACGCCCCCATTTTTCACCACCCTGAACCGATTCAAACAAGTAGGAATAGGGTCCTTTGGCAAGTTTGTGGTATACGCTCAACGGAGTGTCATAGTCAGACAAGACCGTACGCATAACCGGTGCACGGTTATAGCCTTGAGCGGCGAGTGTGGCAAATTTTTGGTTGCTCATACTGAATGCCTTAATTACAAATTTCTTAATTAATTTCTTTTGATTATTTTATTGGTTGTTCTGTTGATGTTTTTCTTTCAACTCTAAATATTTGAACACAATGGCTCTTTTAATTCCGGCCAAAGAACACCAGAATGGTCGGGTTATCTCTAGCAATAGGGTTTTTAATATCAACATGACAAGCTCTTATAACAAACTCTTACACAAGCGTTATTTAGCAACTAAGTTATTTGCTAATTCAACGAATGAATCCATCACTACATCTGGTTCGTAGTTACGAATGTCTTCACCGTGGTTGTAGCCATAAGTCATACAGAAAATATGAAAGCCCGCCGCACGAGCTGCCTTAACATCAGACTGGGAATCACCAATCATCAAAGCGTTTTCTGGTGAAACACCCAATAAATCTGCGGCATGCAACAATGGCATTGGATCTGGCTTTTTACGCTCACACGTATCACCACTGACAATGACTTCAAAATAGTCATGCAGCCCTTTGGCTTTCAGCAAAGGAATGGTAAAAGCTTCCGCTTTATTGGTGACACAAGCCAAACGATAGCCCTGCTCCTGCATCCATTCTAAACCTTCCACTACGCCATCGTAGACTTTGCTGCGTTGTGAGTTGTTTTCTGCATAGAGGTCTAGAAAGATTGGATAAGCCTTATCCATCAAATCTTGTTCTGGCATTCCTTCTACCGAGTTAATCAAAGCGCGTTCAGTTAAACGCTGCACGCCATTGCCTACCCAGTCACGTACCGCAGTTTCCCCACGTACCGGCATATCCAGCTGCTTCATCATTTCATCTACACAATATGCTAAATCAGGCACGCTGTCGATTAAGGTTCCATCCAAATCAATGAGGACAAATCCAGGTTTTAGTTTTTCCATTATTATTCTTCTTTAGTTATCTTTACCCATTGAAACAGGCTTGTCTAAAAAGCATTTTGAGGTAAAAATTTACAGGTCTTAAAAACTATAAAACGCCGGCACTCCACGATTGAAGCGCCAGCGTTTCAGACGGTATATGAGTAGTAGCTAATTAAGCTTTTGCCAACTCTTCACGCATCTGCTTAATAACCGTGTCATAACGGTTAGCATCGGCAGCGTTAGCTTTACCGAAAATACCAGAACCAGATACAAACGTATCACATCCAGCCGCTGCAACTTCAGCAATGTTTTCAACCTTAACACCACCGTCGATTTCTAGACGAATATCACGACCAGAAGCATCGATTAACTGACGTGCTGCACGTAGTTTTTCTAGCGCTTGATCAATGAACGCTTGAC
>JAASTL010000280.1 GCA_021767305.1 Piscirickettsiaceae bacterium
ACTAATTCTGCATAATATTTCGCATTCGTATCAGGACGTAAAGCTGGTTCTGCACCCGATTTAATGTCAGCAATACGCTTGCTGGCTTTATCCACCAAACCTTGAAGCATTTGCTTATCGTTATCCATGCCTTTATCAATCATGATTTGAATACGACTTTTGGCAATTTCTAGCGACTCAATCAAAGTCTCATCTTCAGAGATATTGATTGACGCTTTCGCTTTCATTTCTGCTGTCCAGTCAGTAAATGTAAACGCCTGATCTGCCAAGAGTGTGCCAATGTGGACCTCAATAATGCGACCTTGGAAAACGTTTTCGCCAAATTCTTTGAGCATTTGCATCTGCGTGGCATGCACAACATCACGGAAATCCATATAGCTCTTCATATGACCTTTAAAAGTCACTTTGACCGACTCAGGAATCGGCATAGACGCTTCACCGGTTGCTAATGCAAGCGCAACAGTCCCTGAATCCGCACCGAAGGCGACACCTTTAGACATACGTGTGTGTGAGTCACCACCAATGATAATGTCACGATCATCGACCGTAATGTCATTCAAAACCTTATGAATAACGTCCGTCATTGGATGATAAACACCCTTTGGATCACGACCGGTAATCATGCCGAAGTTATGCATAAAGCTCATTAACTTTGGAATATTCGCCTGCGCTTTGGAATCCCAAACCGAAGCCGTGTGACAACCTGATTGATAAGCACCATCTACGGATGGTGAAATAACGGTTGCGGCCATCGCTTCCAGTTCTTGAGCGGTCATTAGACCTGTCGTATCTTGAGACCCAACAATGTTTACTTTCACGCGAATATCAGAACCTGTATGCAATGGTGTTGCTGATTTCACACCGACCGCATTGCGGTTAAAGATCTTTTCAACTGCAGTCAAGCCTTGACCTTCATTGGAAATTTCTTTTGCTGGTGCAAACACTAATGGCGCTTCAACACCCAGAGTTTCAGCGGCGAACGTTTGTAGCTTTTTACCAAACACAACCGCGTAAGAACCACCGGCACGCATAAATTCTACTTTAGCAGGCGTAAAGGAGGCTGAAATATCCGCAAGCTCTTTATTTCCGTTATAAAGTTTTTTCTCTTTGGTATTAATGGTTAAAACCGAACCGGTATCAACTGCATAAACTTGTTCTAGAACCGCATCGCCGTTTTCGTCTTTAACGACATTGCCATCCGCATCGGTCTTTTTCACCCAGTTTTTCAAATCTATTCCAATACCACCCGTTACATCCACTGTGGTTAGGAAAATAGGTGAAATACCGTTCGTCCCCGCAACAATCGGTGCCTTATTAACAAATGGAACATAAGGGCTAACTGGCTCGCCGGTCCAAAGTGCCACATTGTTCACACCTGACATACGTGAAGAGCCAACCCCCATGGTGCCCTTCTCTGCCACTAACATGACTTTAGCTTCAGGGTTTGCAGCTTGTAATTCTTTGATTTTTGCTTGAGCTTCAGGCGTAATCAAACACTGACCGTGCAGTTCACGGTCTGAACGAGAGTGCGCTTGATTACCAGGAGAAAGCAGATCCGTTGAGATATCCCCTTCTGCCGCAACATAGGTAACTACCTTAATCTCTTCTGGAATTTCTGGAAGCTTGGTGAAAAATTCTGCTTGGGCATAGCTCTCTAGCAATTCTTTAGCAATGGCATTTCCAGCTTTAAAAGCGTCTTCGAGACGTGCTGTGTCTGCTTCGTAAAGGAATACTTGAGTTTTTAGAACCTCTGCCGCAGGTGTCGCAACCGCTGCATCATCTGACAATGCCAAATCAAGTAGGACTTCAATGGACGGGCCACCTTTCATATGTGAAAGTAATTCGAATGCAAACTCAGCTGAAATTTCTGCAACACTTTGCTCACCAAGAATAATTTCTTTTAGGAATTCAGCTTTAACGCCAGCCGCAGGTGTCGTCCCCGGCAAGGTGTTGTAGATAAAAAACTGAAGTGAATCTTCGCGGTTTGCATTAGAAGTATCTTTGATTTGCTCGATAATTTCAGCAAGCAATTCTGCGCTATCGATTGGTTTTGCATGCAGTCCCAATTCGTTTTTACGCGTTTGAATTTCTTCCATATATTCAGAATATAAGCTCATAGTCACACCTTTCTTTAAATTTGGGGTGAAGTATAAAGGAATACGCTTTTTAGCACAAAAAATTGTCGTTAGATTATTCCGCTGTCATAAGCGTTAGAAGCTCTTCTCCTACAGAAACTTTTAGCAGATTATGAACCATAAAATTTGATGCAAGTTGCGAAATAAATCTCTTTAAGTTTTCTACTCACAATTCCTCTATAATATGGCGTTTTTAAAAGGCAATATTAAAAGGATTGGCAAATGGAACTTTCTGCACTGACTGCGATTTCCCCTGTTGATGGTCGTTATGGCGCGCGTCTTGGCGATTTAAAAGCGATTTTTAGTGAATTCGGTTTGATTAAAAATCGTGTAAAGGTCGAAGTATTTTGGTTAAAAATGCTTTCCAACCATCCGGGTATTCCAGAAGTGCCAGAATTAAGCACGCAAGCAACCTCACATCTGATGCAGTTAGTTGATGATTTTTCTTTGGAAATGGCACAACGTGTCAAGGAAATCGAGCGCACAACCAACCATGATGTAAAAGCGGTCGAATA
>JAASTL010000281.1 GCA_021767305.1 Piscirickettsiaceae bacterium
TAACCGAGCAGGAAGCGCAAGCAATGGCAGGAGGTGCGTAATGAACGGATGGCTAGCAGGGCTTGCCGGTGGCTTAGAAGGTTTTGCCAATGCCGGTCAAGCGCAACTCGATAAACTCTGGGAAGAGCGCAAGATGAAGCTGATTGAAGAGCAGCAAATGCGCTTACAAGACCGACAGAATGAACGCTCAGATTTTGAATATGCGCGTGGTCGTAAAGATAAGATTTCGGATATGCAAAGTGACAGAGATTTTCAGAAGGAGATGTATGATGTTAAAAAGCAAGACCAGTATGACTTGGCTGATTATAAAAACAATCTAAGTATTAACAATCCTAGTAATGTAGCAAGCGCAAGAAAAACCAATGCGGATGCGGATTTAGCAGAGCTAAAAGTCGAATGTTTAAAGAATCCTAATGCCCCTGGGTGCGGATTACTTGAGTCTATCACGGGTAAATCTAAAACAAAGCCCTCTTACTTTGATGCGGCAGATGGCACACGTATGCAGACCGATGGTAGCGGCATGGCTAAACCAGTTTATCAACCAATGAGTGATGCAATGGTTAAACAGATGCTACAAGATGGGGTTGATACAAAAGCGAAAGGCATTGTTTTGCAGGATGGAAAATACTATATGCCGGTCAAATCAAAACAACCTACTATGCCTATTTCTGCGAAGGACACTCTAGCTTCTATTGATAAAGAGATTACGGCAATTGAGTCTGGCGTAGGTATGGGAGAAAAAGAATCTAAGCTTAAAGAACTCCGAGCCAAGAAGCAGGCGTTACTTAGTAAGTATGGCATCCCCATTAATGACCCATTAGGCTTTAAATAGAATCAGCCATTACATAACACCCGCCAAGCGCGGGTTTTTTTGTGCCTTTAAAAAGGAATATCAATGGATATTAAACAGTTTCGCTCAACATACCCGGAATATAACGATATGAGTGATGAGGTTATCGCTCAAAAATATCACGAAAAATTTGCAAGCGATCAAGACTTTACATCATTTAAGCAGTCATTTTTAGGCATTCAGCCGACTGTCAGTAAAGAAAACGAACCAGAGCTTAACCGTACTTGGGGTGAAGTCGCTTCTGATACTGGGTTAAGTTTAGCTCAGTCCGGGATTAATCTTGCTAAAAGTGCTTATGGTTCTTTGGCATCATGGGATTTACCTTATGTCGATGACACATTGGATGATGTGGTTCAAGGATTCAATATTGCCACTAGCCGTATTCAGAAAATGAAATCTGAAAAGATGCAGGCACAGGCGCAAGGTTTAGAGGCGGTTGAAGGCGATGGAATTCTTGATGAAGCCATTAACACTGCTGGTTACTTAGCTCAAAACCCAGCTTTGCTTGCGGATATGTCAGCTCAAAGTGTTGGTTATTTGGCTGGTGGTATTGCAACTTCTATTGCTTCTGGTGGTTCAGTTCCTGCGATTGCTGCATTTAACTCGATTGCTCTTGGTGGTGAAACATTCTCTGGCGCTTATGGTGAAGTCATGGCAATGCCGGAAGAAAGATTGCTAGAAAGTAAAACCTATCAATCTTTTATTCAATCAGGTATGAACTCAGAGCAAGCCAGAAAAGCAACTGCGGATAAGGCAGCTTCTCAGGCTGGTCAGTATGCGCACGTATTAGGCGCAATGACTGGTGCAATCGGTTCTAAACTTGAGGTGAATGCGTCTGGATTGGCGAATGTGACTGGTAAAGAAGCATTGGCTGGCTTTGGCTTGGAGATTGGGCAAGAAGCAGTTGAAGGTGGTTTAGGTCAGTATTATCAAAACTATGGTGTTCGTAACTTTGCGGATGATGAAAAGACATTAGATGATGGTGTCGGTAAAGCGGCAGCGAGTGAAGCAATGGCTGTTGCACCAATGGCAGCGGCTACATCAGGTGCAAGCTATGCGTTTACCAATGAAAGTAACGATGGACTTCTTGAAAGCGAGCCAGTCAAAAACAAAGATGGAACAATTCGCGTCACGCCTACTGATGAAAGAAATGGGAAAGTTAACCCATTAAGCCAAGCGCAAGCAGAACTCGATGCACAAATTAATGAGATAAATCTGCGCACTCAAAGTGCTATTGAGCCAATGATTAAAGAGGGGAAGGTAAAGGCACAAGAGGTTGCGGTCAAGCGTCAAAAGGCAGAGAAAACACAAGACCCGCTTGATATTGCAGATTTTGAAGTTGCACAGCAAGCACAAAATACAATTCAATCAAAAATTAGTGACACGATTAAACAGGCTGAAAAAGAGCGCTTAAATTTATTGGATGAAAAAATAGCTCAAAGACAACTTGAAGCTATGCCTGAGTACAGTTTAGCCGAACAATGGGCGACCACACCAGCGACAAGTAAGCCTGCACTATCTGCACGACTACAAGGTATTTCAGATGGTTTGCAGCGCAATGAAGATAATCAAAAATTAGTTCGTCAAAATACCTTTGAAGAGCAGTCATTAGGCCTATATCCAGAGCAGAATCCTGAGCTTAAACAGTTGAACGCCAAGTATGCCAAGTCTGAGCAAAACAAAACACGTCCTAATTACAAATCAGATGATCCGGTATTTAATCAGCAAATGCGTGATGCTGAGATGGTTGAGAATGCTGAGCCGGTCCGAGAAGTTGCACAAGATACAGATCAAGCAGA
>JAASTL010000282.1 GCA_021767305.1 Piscirickettsiaceae bacterium
GGCGTATAAGTATGCAAAGCTAAAGCATGGAATTGTGGCATTAGTTCTTTTAAGACTTTATAAACCGCTTGCTGGCGTTTCACTTTATTCAATTCATTAAAATCAGAAGAAACAAGGGTCAATTTAAAATGAGACTCCGCAGCTGGACCTGCATGCATATGGCTCTCGTTGAGTAATTCCATAAAATCAATACTGAAAGCTTCGTTAATCAATTGCTCAATCTGTGCTTGGATTGTCATCTATCCACCTCTTTTTATCTTTCAATAAACTTTATTAATAAACAGGATAAAGAATTTTATTACAACTTAAATGCTTCTAAAAGCCAATTCAACTTAAAATGTCCTGATACTACACTTTTTAAAAAATAAATTATTTAGGAGCCATCATGAAACTGTTGATGACCACCTTAATCGGGTTAAGTTTGACAGCGCTAACGTTAAGCGCTCAAGCAGAGAATACAAATACATCTTCTAATTTTAAACTGAAACCAGTTCCAGAACTGCAAGATCCGCCGAGCGACCGTTTCCCTGGAGACCCCGCTGAACACAAAGCGGTTTATATGTGGAATAAAGCGGATCCAGGTTATCAGTTGGCGATTTTAAACTCCATTCAGGCCATGATTAAGCGCTATGGCGGTAATGTTGATATTGCCGTAGTTGCGATTGGGCCAGGTTTACATGTATTGGCAAAAGAACCACAGCGTGAAGTTGAAGAACTCACTTATGCTCGTGTTGCATCATTTGCCAAAGACTACAATGTGCGTTGGATTGCTTGCGGTAATACCATGAACACCTTGCACTGGTCAGATAGCGATATGCGCCCTTTCGCTGAATATGCCGAAGTTGGAGCGGCTGCTTTAATGGAACTTCAAGAAGAAGGTTATAAAGCGCTGGTGTGGTAAGCGACTTATAAAATAGACCTACCAAATAGATCTATCAAACAGACCTAAAAACAGTTAGCTTAGCTGATAAAAAAGGCGAGATACATTCAATATCTCGCCTTTTTTGTTTGTCAAACTTGCATAACAAAGCTAAGTTATAAAGTCAGATTTTAAGACTTATCAATCGATATTTTCAAATCGACTATTAGCCTACTTGGCTTGATTGACTTGATTGGCTTGTTGCTCAATTAAGATATCGAGTTTTTTATGCAAATCCGCCATTTCAGATTGCATGCGTTTTTCAAAGTCCTGGTGCTCTTCCACACTCACACCCAGTTTTTCCGCTTCCATCTTCTTGTGTTCTTCGTCCAGCACGTCAACGACAATCCCAATCATCATATTCAGGAAAACAAAGGCCGAGAAGAAAATAAAACTGATGTAATAAATCCAACTCAAGGTATAGACCGCCATAGTCTCATACATGACATCGGTCCAGTCTTCAAAGGTGGCAACACGGAATAAAGTGAGTAATGAGATGCCTAAATCGCCCCATAAAGTCGGGTTGATATGCGAGAACATCAAATTACCTATGACCGCATAGAGATAGAAAATAATAAACATCAGCAAGGCGACATAACCCATTCGCGGTAAGGCGGTAATCAGGGCACTGACTAAAACGCGCAACTCTGGAATAAACGAGATAAGACGCATCACACGGAACAGTCGCAACATACGGGCAATAAGGGCGTATTGCGAATCATCCAGCGGAATCAAACTCACCACTACTATGACAAAATCAAAGATATTCCAGCCCTTTTTAAAGAAATCCCGCAAACGGTCTTCTGCGGCCATACGGATGGCAATTTCAATCACAAAGAAAATGGTGACACCATAATCCAAGGCAATAAGCACCATCTCAAAGGTTGGGTTTAACTCATAAGTTCTAATCCCAATCATCAATGATGAGAAAATAATGACGGTAATGACAAAGATTTCAAAAATCTTGTTATCTCTTATCTGTTGAAAACGTTGTTGAAATTCATTCCAAGTCATTGCATTTAATCCTTTATAAGAAATTTATTTAATGCCGCATTAACTAAGTTTATTAAAAAGCTGTATTCTACTGTATTCCTAAAATTTTTTAGAGTGTTTTATATGAGTGGGACGCAGTATAAAACTGAGGAAAAATGCACTGATTAAGGCGAAATACGAAACTAATAGCTAGCTATTAGCGAGTATCGCCCAACGGAAGTGCCCTTGGGGTACAACACGAATCAGGGGATTTTTAACCATTTTTATTTGTGTAGCCACCTCTTATAAAACACTCTGTTAGAATGTAGTTTTTTAGCAAATTTGGAAAGACTAAGATGGCAAAAATTACAGTAATTGGACAAGGTGATTGCGAATTTGATGGACAGTTCTCAATGCTTGAAGCATTGGATGAAAATGGTTTTGATATGCCTTATAGCTGCCGTGGTGGTAACTGTGGCGCTTGTGCGGTGAAATTGATTGCGGGTGAAGTCGAAGAAATTCAAACTCCGGTTTATGATGCCGCTGAAGGTGAAGTTTTGACCTGTAGTGTAATTCCCGTTTCAGATGTGACGATTGAATTGCTCTAAGACAGCCAATCTCAACACTCTGCATTTTAAATAGCTTGCCTCCAGAAACCAAAAAACCCGCAAATGAAGCGGGTTTTTAATCTAATCAGCCAATAACGACCGATAACAGACTACTTAAGCTTAGCTAATTGCTTTTCAGCGAAGTTA
>JAASTL010000283.1 GCA_021767305.1 Piscirickettsiaceae bacterium
TGAGCTGCAAAATCAAATGGGCTTCATGTTCATTTTGACAAGTGCTACCAATTTTTTTCCACAAAAAAGCAACCGCATCTAAACGAAGAATATCCGCACCTTGGTTGGCCCAATAAAGAATGACTTCCAACATCTCAATAAACACGGCAGGATTGTTGTAGTTCAAATCCCACTGATAATTATTGAAAACGGTCATCACCCAGCGCTGCATTTCCTCGTTAAAGGTAAAGTTGCCAGGAGCCGTCTCTGGAAAAACTTCTTGCATGCCCTGTTCAAACATATCCGGCACATTGCGGTTTTCAAAGGTGTAGAAATAGTCTTGATATTTAGGGTCACCCTGTTTGGCTTTTTCTGCCCACTCATGTTCATCAGAAGTGTGGTTTAACACCACGTCTAGAGCAAGCAGCATGTCTCTTGCACGCATATCCTGAGACAGGTTTTTTAATTCTGCCAAAGAGCCAACACGATCATCCACCTCTCTAAAATCACTCACGGCGTAGCCGCCATCACTTTGCCCTTCCGGACATTTCATGATTGGCATAATATGTACCAGATTAACACCGAGCTCTTGTAGATAACTGAGGTGTTCTTGCATATCTTTAAGGTCTTTAGCAAAACCATTGGCATAAAGCGCCATACCAACCCATTTTTGATGCAAAAACCAATTACTATCTCTTTCACGCTCTATATCTTTTTCTTTGAGATCTTTCGGGCGTTTAATGTATTTACGCGCCATCGCCTCAACCAATTTCAATGCTTGTTCTTCAAAGTCTGGACGATTACCGTAGAGCTTTTTAAAAAGGCCATGAATTGCATAGAAGTTCGCCCCTAATCGAGTATAGAAATGGCGTAAATCTTTTTCGTAGATATCAGGTTTAATCTGATTCAAGATATTGTTTAACAGTGAATGTGAAATTTCTTCGTACATAGGGCTTTTAGGCTCTTTTGGCTTTGTTTTGAATTATTTTGGTTATGTTTAGATTTACAGATACTTGATTTTATTGACTGCTATTCAACGTTGAATAACGATAGAGTGATAGAAATCTTTGTCGGTTGGCGTGGCACCTCTAATACCGATAATTTTACTGGCAAAACCTTGCGCTATAGCGAGCGCTTGTTTAGTAGGCCACTTTTTTATTAAACCATGCATATAGATTGCGGTAAAGGCATCTCCAGCCCCCACCGTATCGACGAAATCGCTGATAAGCTCTGGCTTTTGACAAATGATTCCTTCTGGAGTCAACACACTGACCCCATCTGCACCTTGCGTCACGATCACCTGTTCATTACCAAACTGTTGTTGAAGCTCTTGCATTGCTTGATTTAAATCCGGGTTAGTGAATCCCAGTTCTCGCAACTCATCAATATTGAGTTTGACCCAACGTGCCTGCGCTATCCATTCAACTAGGTTTTGCTTATCCCACCAAGGGGCACGCAAATTAACATCGAGAAAAATATCCCAATCATGTTGATCTACTAACTGATTAAATTCTTGCTTAGCTGAATCACTGCGTAAAGCTAGCGAACCATGATAAAAAATGGGCTTTTCACTCGGCGATGCATGATTATGGCTCGGTATTTTCACCGCATCATGCTGAATAAAATCATAAGCACTGTCGGTTTTAATTTCATAATGCGGTTCATCATCAATAATCGAAACCTGAACCACACCCGTAGCATGTTTTTCATCACGCTGTATATTATCTACGGTGATTCCCCATTGCTGCGCTTGATTAACAATCTTATCCCCGAGTTCATCATTACCAACTCTTGAAATAAAAATGGGATTGTCGCCAATGGCCTGCATGTGCCAACAAATATTAAAAGGCGCGCCACCCAACTTGCACTCTTGATGACCATTTTGTGAGAAACAATCAAACAGCACTTCGCCGAAAATAATAATTTGTTGTTGAGATGGAACTGACATAAAGTACCTTTTTATAATTACCTTAATAATTACCTTTAAATTTTGATATTTTTAGCACTAGATTTTCGTTATTCAATGCAGAATTAAGTTAAGTCTATTGTGCAAAAATGAGAAGAACTCAGAATTATTTAGAGACGACTATTTAAGCTCAGTTGAATTGAAATCAGGCAAATAGTGCATCACACCTTGAAGTACACCAGCACTATAATTACCGTCTGACTGCTCAAAGTTCTGTGCTTGATAGAATTGCTCTTGGGTACCTGACTGCGTTGCCAGACTGAGCGCTTGATTTTTTAATGCCGGAGTAGCATTAGCGACTAAGACCGATTGCACCGGGCTTACCAATACTTGCAGGTCATTACCGCTATCCCCTGCAAAAACCACCTCTTTTGCGCTGTACTTAAGGTAGTTCTGTAAAAACAGAATAGCATGTAATTTATTTGCTCCTGGCGGCAGAATATCCAACAATCCAGTATCGGTGGTTTCATCAATACTCCAGATTAAATTGAATTCGGCATCAAACCCCTGCAGTGCTTGTTGTGCTTTTTGTAAACAAGTCTGCTCATCCAGTTCACTCAAATCAACATAAAAACTAATCTTGTGTGGGTTCTGTTTTTCCGCTTCTTGCAAAGTTAAGCCCTTAATCGCATGGGCAGAATTTATCCCAATCAAAGCTTGTTGGATCTGAACAGCA
>JAASTL010000284.1 GCA_021767305.1 Piscirickettsiaceae bacterium
ATGACCTGGTTTGATGCCTTTGGTCACAGTTTCTCTACCGTTGCCATTGGCGGCTTTTCTACCCATGATGCCAGTATTGGTTACTTTGATAACATCAACATAGAAATCATTGCCATGATTTTCATGTTCTTAGCCGGGATTAACTTTGCATTGCACTTTACCGCTTTTAGAAGCATGAGCGGCTATGCCTATCTCTATGACCCTGAATTCAAAGCCTACGCCTTACTGCTTTTACTCGCAAGCTTAGTTGTGGTTGGCTATATTCATCTGCAAGAGGTTTACCCTACTTGGCAAGATGCCGTGCGTTACGGTCTATTCCAAACCATCTCTCTGGCCACCACCACAGGGTACGCCAATGCCGATTTCTCGGTTTGGCCAGGTTTTTTGCCCTTCTTGCTGATTTTTATGAGCTTTATCGGAGGCTCGGCGGGTTCCACCGCTGGGGGTATGAAAGTGATTCGTTTTGTCTTGCTATTTAAGCAGGGAATGCGCGAAATCACCGGTCTATTGCATCCAAATGCCATTAATCCACTTAAACTCAGCGGCAAAAGTATTCCAGAAAAAGTCATGACTGCGGTCTGGGGCTTTTTCTCGGTTTATGTCTTTACCTTTGCTGGGTTGATGTTGGTTGTCATGGCTTTGGGAGTTGATGAAATTACCGCCTTTTCCGCCATGGCGGCAATGATGAATAACCTTGGCCCAGGACTGGGAGACGTCGCCGCTAACTATCAAGGTATGAGCGATCCGGTCAAATGGGTGCTCACCTTTGCCATGCTATTAGGTCGTTTGGAAATTTTCACCTTGCTAGTTCTATTTACCGTAGCCTTCTGGCGTAAATAGCGGGTTTACTATCTATGACTCAAAACCTACAAAGCACGCAAGCCAAATGGGATGAAAAATACCAAGCCGCTAACTTGCAAACACCAGCTAACCCTTGTTTTGCCTTAAAACAGCACAGTAAATTATTGCCTTTTCATGGCCGTGCTTTGGAGGTGGCGTGTGGTTTAGGAGGTAATGCACGATTTCTAGCGCAGTGTGGACTTAAAGTCGATGCTTGGGATATTTCTGATAATGCGCTCACCGTTCTAAATAATTGGGCCAGTATTAACCAGCTACCAATTACCCCTTTAATCACCGATTTAGAAGCGATGATTCTGCCTTATCAACAGTTTGATGTGATTGTTGTGAGTCGTTATTTAGATAGAAAACTATTCCCCCAACTCATTGATGCTCTAAAACCTAAAGGTTTACTGATTTACCAAACATTTTTAGCTCCTGTGCAAGAAAACGCACCTAAAAACCCTAACTTTTATGTAAAAAGTGGCGAACTGCCGCAATCTTTCTCCAAATTACAAACTTTAGTTTATGGTGAGGGCTGGCTGACCAGTGAAAATCAAATCAACCCTAGCCACGGCCCTGACAACACAGATAACTTAAAGCAAAGATACGCTTGGTTTATTGGCCGCAAACCTTAAAGCCAAAGAGATTTCCGCGCAAATAAGAGCTACTCCCTAAACTAATCACTCAGAATTTTTATTGATAACAGAGAAAGAGTCGTAATTTCATCCCAATATAAAGAGATGAATATGGATTTAGAGGTCTATTTACCCGGTTTTTTATAGATATCTTCAATACCGGTCGGTGGTTTTCGATAACGTTTGTATGACCAAAGGTATTGTTCTGGAGCAATGGCAATGCACTGTTCCACTACTTTATTTAAAGCCGTTGCTGCCGTAATATTATCCTCGTCTGCAATCGCTTCATCAACAGCCAGAAAATGCAGTTGATAACCTGCATTTATTCCCTTTAATCGTTGCATAACCACAGCAACCGTTGCGCACTCTGTTTTTTGTAACAGCTTACTCAATAAGGTCATGGTTCTAGCAGGGCGATTATAGAAAGGCGCGTAAACGCCCCCCACCATTCCGGGGTCTTGATCTGGCAAAATAACAGTCACCTCATTTTGCCCAAGCGCTTTCATTAACTTCCTGACACCACGCGCATCGGTAGGAGCTAATTTGGCACCAAAACGTCCTCGGCTCTCAATCATAAAAGCCTCAGCACTCGGTACATTTGGCGGCTTGTAAAGAAAAGTCGAAGGATATTTTGCGGAAAGGTAAGGCCCAATCAATTCCCAGTTACCGATATGCGGAGCAATAAAAATAACGCCTCTGTTTTTTGCCAAGGCGGCTTGTAAATGCGCTTCTCCAGATACCTGCTCAATCAATGGTAAAAGTTTACTTTTATTCCAGCACCACATGGCGCCGAGTTCCGCAAACTTCTTACTGGTTTCAATGAGGTTTTTTTTGACGAGACGATCTAAATCGCCTGTGGATAAATCTGTGTACACATTCCCCAAGTTAATACGCGCTACTCGCTTACTTTCGCTTGGCAATAAATAGACTAACTGGGCAAAAGTAACGGCTAAACCACGAACCAACCAAAGTGGTAGCCAACTTAAAAAGCGAATCAACTTTTCAATCAACCAACCCTGCCAAGGTTTATTACTTGCAGGTTTGCGTGGTTTTGCCATTAATCTGCGCCTTGCTCATCAGTACTTGAGCTATTAACACCGGATTCATCCGCCTTAGAATCATCAAGCTCTGCC
>JAASTL010000285.1 GCA_021767305.1 Piscirickettsiaceae bacterium
AAAAGATGAAAAACACGCTTATGCGTTTGATTTTGTAACCTTAGAACGCGAAAGTTAAATGGTCTTCAACAAGCATAGTTGATAAATTATAAAGATAAATTAGCCGCACTGAGTTTGCGGCTTTTTTATGAATATTTTATGCAGCCTGTTTTTTGAGTTGTAAGACTACAAATATCAACGTAGCGGCAACTACAATGGCTGGCCCGGTGGGTAGATCATATTGATATGAACTCCATAGACCTAGCAAAATAGACATGATGCCAATCACAATGCTAACAAACAGCATCTGTTCTGGAGAACGCGATAACCTTCTTGCCGCGGCTGCTGGAATAATCAATAGAGAAGTCACCAATAAAACCCCGACGATTTTCATCGATAAGGCAATCATAAACGCTAAAAGTAAAACAAACTGTAACTGCACCCATTTAACCTTTACGCCTTCGACCTGAGCGAGTTCATTGTTAAGGGTTAAATTCAATAGTGCATTCCAGTTTTTAAGATAGAACAAAAATATCAATAGGCTGGTAAAGACAATCAATGCTAAATCGGTGGTGTTGATACTCAAGATGTCGCCAAACAGATAACCCATTAAGTCAATTTGAATATTGTCTTGTAGGCTGATGAGAATGAGACCGAAAGCTAAGCTGCTATGAGCCAGAATACCTAATAGAGTATCGGAAGAAAGCTGTTTGTAATGACTAAAAGCAAAGATGGCGGCAGCAACCAACAATGAAATAAAAATAACACTGGCGGTAAGATCAATATCTAAAACTAAACCGACACTGATACCAAGTAGAGCTGAGTGCGCCAAGGTGGCGCCAAAATAAGACTGACGTTGCCAAACCATAAAAACCCCTAGTGGAGCAGAGATAATCGCTAAGCCAATTCCACCTAGCAGCGCCATAAGCATGAATTCCGGAATCAAGGACATTATGGCAGCTCCTTGGATGGTGTCGATTCTGTTTGCAGGTGCTCGCCATGAGTATGTTCACACGCATCGTGATTATGATGGTGCTCATAAAAAGCGATACTTTCCGAAAAATCACCGAATAGCGCTTGGAATTCGCTTGATTGACTCACGGTTTGCGGATGACCGGTACAACACATATGCTGATTCAGGCAGAGTACTTCATCGGTATGGCGCATAACCACATGCAGATCATGACTCACCATTAATATGCCACAACCATGTTCATGTCTGACTTTATCTATGTAGTTGTAGAGTTCAGTTTGACCTTGTAAGTCTACCCCTTGCACCGGTTCATCCAACACCAGAAGCTGCGGGTTTCTAATTAACGCCCGAGCCAACAATATGCGTTGCATTTCGCCACCGGATACTTTTTGGATCGGCTGTTTAAGTAGGTGTTTTATATCAAGCTCAGCGGTGGTTTTTCCAAGTGTTGTGGTATCATAACTGGCTTGCAAAAATACACTTTTCAAACCTGAAAGACCGGTGTTTTTTGGTAAGCCAAGCAGTAAAAATCGCTCGACCGTCATGGGAAGCGTTGGGTCAACATGAATTTTTTGCGGCATAAAGCCAATTTGAAGATTCGGTTGACGGTAAACTTTGCCAGACGTCGGATTGATTAGCCCCAATAAGATTTTCAGCAGAGTGGATTTACCTGCACCATTAGGACCAATTAGAGTAACAATCTGTTTCGGCTTTATCTGCAAAGAGATATTTTGCAACACAAGGTTGTCACCAAATTGATGATTGACGTTGGTGGCGGAAATAAGAGGCTCAATATTTTGAGGGGTCATTTTTTGAAAGGTTGGGGGCAGTTTTCCGATTTGTTGTCCGCTTTTTTTGGGGACCAATAATGACGTTTTTAATGGAGTTTGTAATGGAGCTAACGGCACCGCAGAATCTCTATTCAGATTAAATAAGATTATATTTTAGCGAGTTTTAACGTGAGTACACGAAAACATTATTTAAAAGCTTTTTTCAGCCGAAAAAACAGACTCTCTTTGTCTTTTACTAAAGCTTTAATGAGAACATTTTTAGTAGGTTCTTTGGCTGGTTTTTTTGCTAACTCTGCAGCCCATGCCATTAACGTGACTGTTTCGGTCACACCGCTGGCTGGAATTATAAAACCCCTTTTGGCTGAAGATGATCAGTTAGAGGTTATTCTCAAACCGGGTCAAAGTCCTCACGCTTTTCAGATGTCACCAGCCGATATGAAAAAGTTGGCTAACACTGACTTATTAGTTTGGGTAGGCACGCCAGTGGATATGTGGATTAACAAACCATTAGAAAATACCCACGTAACTAACTTGGCAATGCATGACCTGCCTAATTTGCTTGAATACCCGGTGAGAAAAGGCGGTATTTGGGAAAGGCACGATCACCAGGCTGAAGCAAGTCAAGATGAGCATGACGATCATCCCGAACACCATGCTGAACAGGGTGAATATGCTGATAAGCATCTAGGTCATCATGCAGACGAACATCATCATGATCATGAAAATGAAGATAAAAATGAACATGAAACTGTGCATAGTGAAGATAGACATAAGATGACACACACAGATTCTATGCGCATGGATGGTCACTTATGGATGTCATATCACAATGCAGTGCAATTGATTAAGGCGGTCT
>JAASTL010000286.1 GCA_021767305.1 Piscirickettsiaceae bacterium
GAAGGATTTTATTCACTACTATATTCGCCCAGCCTGAACTTTTAAACTGTTTGTCCAGTGTTTCGCGATCATAGATATTTGCTACCCAATCGATAAATTCGATATCTGGATGTTGTGATTTGTATTCAAAGAATTTGTCAAAAAAGAAATCTAATTTGCCGGTATCCGCCCAGCGGAAGTGACCGTATTTCATGCTGAGTTGCTTGACGGCTTGTTCGATAGGTTCCTGTTCGACAAAGTGTTTATAAAAAACACTCATCAAACCGGCTCGGTCGGCACCGGATTTGCAATGAATTAGAATCGGATATTCCACTTGTTGAAACAATTCTTGGGCTTTTAAAACCATCTCTTTGCGAGGCAGTTTTCTAGAAGACATCTTGTGGTTAATCAAGGTTAATCCATGCTGATCACAGGCTTGTTTTTCTAGCAGATAAGACCCTGATTTATCCGCTTTACGCATGCTAATAATGGTTTTCACGCCATATTTGTTTTTAAGTTTTTTAATAAAACCAGGTGATGGGTGGTTGCTTCTATAGGCTTTTTCAGAAAGCGCATAAAAGTTTCTAAACAGCATGCGCAGAATCTCATGATCCATGAACAGGTTTTGCATGCGTGCTTTGAAGCGTTTCCAAGGGGAGTTAAGACTTTCCATCAGGCCTAATGATTTGCGAGTTTTAAAGCCGCTTATTCTAACTTTTATTTTCTATAAAGTGTTAAAATTGCCGAGTTATACTGGCAATGAATTTGCAGACATTATCAATAACAGAGTAACAATTACAGGCAAATTAAATATTACCTTACACTGAATGACCCATCATCTCTCTAAGCCATACATACTCACTCTATGGGTATTACTGTTTCCATTATTATCATTTCTGTTGTTGACGGATGATTTCCGTGAGTCTGAATTCAGCGCACGTTTAGGTTGGATTTTGTTATTGACCGCTTTTGCCTATGTGGTTAGGGCGCGCTGGTTGTTTTTGTTGATTCTATTACCCTTTGTGATTTCAGGCATCATCGACCTGTTTTATACCTCTACCTTTCAGCAACAATTCGAGTCGCCACTTTTTAAAGTCTTACACGATACGGATTTGAATGAGTCTTATGAGTTTTTGGAAAACTATTTAGGTGCTTTTAACGCTGCGATTTTAGTTGTTTACCTTTTGGGCTTTGTTTATCTTGGGTCGAAAACTCGTATGTTTGCTCCAGAAAGTTTGAAAAGTAAGTTGCTGGTAAGTGCAGGCGCATTGATGCTGGTGGTCGCGGTACAGCAAATGACTTTTTATGAGCGATTTAAAGACGTTGTGCCCGGAGCTTTAGGGCAAATAGCCGATGGTTATAATAAGCATTTGCAACTTAATCTTGAACTTTCGCAACGCCCTGAATTGCTTGCAGCCTATCAAGAGCCAGTCACAACTGAGAGTGAGAGACCGCAAGCCTATATTGTGGTGATTGGTGAGTCTGCAGCGCGTAAGCATCATAATTTGTTTGGTTATCAACGTAACACCAACCCTGAGTTAACTCAAATTAAAGATGAACTTATTTTGTTCGATGATGTTCTTTCACCTTTTGCGGTGACCTATTTGTCATTGAGCTATACCTTGAGTGAAAAGAATATCAACAATGAAATTGAATTCAGCCAAGCATTGAGTTTGGTTGGTTTGAGCAAAAAAGCAGGCTTTAAAACTTGGTGGATATCCAGTCAGCCCCGTTATGAAGGAACCACCTTGTCACTCTCTACCGTTGCTGATGAAGCCATTTATGTCAATGATAATGAAAAAAAAGATGCCGCAGTTCTCGCTAAAGTAGAGCGGGCTCTGGCGGATAAGAGTTTGAAAAAGGTCATTTTTGTCCATATCCGTGGCAGCCATATGACCTATAGTAAACGCTACCCGGTTGAGTATGATGTTTTCCAAGATTCCAGCAATGTTCACATTTATACCGATTCTCCTAGTGCTAAACAAGTTGAGGTGGTGAATGCGTATGACAATTCGATTTTATTTACGGATCATGTTCTCTCTCAAGTAATTCATAACCTGAAAAAAGCTGCTCAAGAGAGCCAAAGCGTGGCTGGTTTGGTTTATTTTGCTGACCATGGTGAAGAGGTGTATGACTACAAAAACTTTATTGGCCATGAACTCAAGCGTGTCACTCCGGTTATGTTTGAGATTCCGTTTTTGGTTTGGTCAAACAGTGCTTACCAAGCCGAGTTCGCGGATAAATATGCGGCCATGCAACAAAATAAGCATGCGCCATTTTTAAATGATGACTTTTTTGATTTTGGACTCTGTTTTATGGGTATTAAATCCAACCTTAGTGCACGCTCCAGTTCACCTTGTGAAATCGACTACACGCCAAAAAAGCGTTTGGTAGCGGGCAAAGTTTATGAAAATGGCAGCTTAAAGGAATAGAATGAAAAGTCCGCATTCCGGTTTGAAAAGAGTTATTCATGCCGCCGGTTATTCCTGGAAAGGCTTTAAGTCCACATGGAAACATGAAGCCGCTTTCAGGCAAGAGGTGATTTTATTTAGCTTAATGGCTCCCTTAGCGTTTTGGATTGGCGACACGGCATCAGAAAGGATGATTTTGA
>JAASTL010000009.1 GCA_021767305.1 Piscirickettsiaceae bacterium
ACCGTTTTTAGTGGCTAGACCAAGCAGTAAAACCAAGGCAATCTGGCTGTAAATATTAACACTCATACCATAGTAATAGAGTGCTAATAAGCCTCCCGAGAGCGCTAAAGGCACGGTAAATAGAATAATAATGGGATGCCGGAAACTTTCAAATTGCGCCGACAACACCAAATAAATAATCACTAAACCAAAGATAAAAACAAAGTAGAAAGAGTTGGAACTCTCTTGGAAATCTCTGGATTGACCTTTGTAATCCAACACTGCCTCAGAAGGTAAAGTTTCACGTGAAACTTTAACCAAATAATCTAATGCTTCTTGTAATGAAAGATTTTCATCCAAATTGGCAGAAAGCGTTATGGACCTGACTCGGTTATACCTTAACAAGGTAGATGATACCCCTTCTGGTTTAATACTGATTAAATCGGCCAGAGGTAAGAGTTGCTGTGTAGTTTCTGAACGAATATAAATTTGCTGCAAGTCTTGTGGCGATTTAAATAAGGCGTGTTCCGCTTTTAGGTAAATATCATACTCTTCCCCTTTATAATCAAAGGTTGTTACGGTTTTACCACCTAATAATACTTGCAAGGTTTCACTTAAATTCTGATGCGAAACTCCGAGAGCTGTGGCTTTTTCATAATTCAAGGTAAAACTCAGCTGCGGTTTGTTAGGTTCAAAATCCCAATCTAAACTGGTTAATCCAGGGTTGGTTTCATCAATCGCTTTATCCATCAGCTGCTGCCATTCACTGAGTTCATCATAACTAGAACCCCCTATGACAAATTGCACCGGTTTTTGAGTACGGCCACCAATAGCAGAACGCATTACTGGGAAGACTTTAACACCAGTTAAATCAGCTAAATTTTTCTTAACTTCAGCAATAATTTGTTGCGCTGGACGACGTTTTGACCAATCTTCCAACACGACGATAATAATACCGCTATTGAAAATCTCACTATTACCGAAAGAACGCGGGGTGCGTACTAATAAACGTTTCACTTCGCCTTTTTCAACTAGAGGCATCATGCGCTCTTCAATTTCAAAAGCATAAGAGTTCATATAATCAAAAGTCGCCCCTTCCGGCCCTTTTAACATGACATAAAAGACACCCCGATCCTCTTTAGGAACGTATTCTTGTGGAATCTCCTTAAACAGATAAAAGGCTGAAGAGAGCACCGCTATAAAAAATAAAACACCCACCCAGCTATGGCGTAAGCTAAAGATTTGAACTTTCTTAAACCAGTGCAATTGCTTGTAATTGCTTCTATTTTTAGATTTAGTGTCAGAAACTGCTTTTAAAAGGTTTGAAGCTAGTGCGGGTGAGAACGTCAAAGCCACCCAACTTGAGAATATCACCGCCACCGCTAAAGTCACCGCAAACTCTGAAAAAAGCCGGCCAATCTTACCTTCTAGAAACGCCATAGGAAGGAAAACGGAAATCAGAACTAAGGTAGTTGCAACAATCGCAAAGCCAACTTGTCTGGTGCCTAAAAACGCGGCACTAATAGGTTTATGCCCCATATCAAGATGACGTTGAGTGTTTTCAAGTACTACAATTGCATCATCCACCACCAAGCCAATCGCTAATACTAAAGCGAGTAATGTCAATAAGTTAACCGAATAATCCAACATCCAGAGAATCCAGAATGTTGCGACTAAAGCCACTGGCAAAGTGACCATAGGCACTAATGCCGCGCGCCAATTACGCAAGAACACCAGCATCACCAGGATAACGAGCCCCAAAGAAATAGCTAAGGTCTTATAAACCTCATTCACAGCTTGCTGAACAAATACCGAAGAATCATAACTATTGGCAATGTGCATGCCCTCTGGCAGGCTTTTATTGATTAGATCTTTACGATCACGGGCGAGTTGCGCAACTTCAAGTGTATTGGCATTGGATTGTTTGATAATACCAATACCCACCATCGGTTGACCATTACCTCTAAACAGGCGGCGACGCTCTACCGAACCTAATTCAACTTTGGCAACTTCATCTAAATGAATGGTTCCAACCTGATTAGATTGTTTAACAACGAGTTTTTTTAGGTCATCTAAATCAGCTAAAGGTTTGTTGATCTGCACACTAAACAGACGGTGTTCACCTTGCAGGCTACCAATCGGTAGTTCAATATTTGCAGCTCTTAAACGGTTTTCAATATCAGCAACGGTTACCTCTTTTAAAGCCATCTTATTTGGATCTAACCAAATCCTAAAAGCAAAAGATTGACCGCCACCTACACGTACACGCCCCACACCGTCTAACACCGAGAAACGATCAACTAAATAACGTTCTGCATAATCCGTCAACTCCGGTACAGTGAGTTTGTCACTATTCAGGTTAAACCACATAATGACCGACTCATCGCCATCAGCCTTCTCTACTTCGGGTGGATCTGCACCTTCCGGTAAGTTATCTAAAATGCGCGATACACGGTCACGCAGATCATTTGCAGCGGCATCAATGTCCCGTTCAATACTGAATTCTATTTTGATATTAGAGCGCCCATCACTGGAGCTAGATTCGATATATTTAATACCCGAAACACCGGCAATACGGTTTTCTATTACTTTGGTAATACGATTTTCAACCACTTGTGCGGCGGCACCTAAATAGCGGGTATCAATAGTGACAATTGGTGGATCAACATTGGGATACTCTCGCAAACTCATGCGATCATAGGAGAGTAACCCAATCGCAAAAAGAATAAGAGAAACAACTGTTGCAAGGATTGGGCGTTTAACAGAAGTATCGGATAACCACATATTAACGCCCTATTTAGAAGATTGTGTTGATGTTTTAAGCAGTAACTCAGTTTGCGACATGTCATTTTCAAAATGTTTAATCGTCACTTTTTTACGTGGATTAACGCTTAAAACACCTTGGCTAACAATTTCATCGCCTGCGTTTAAACCGGACAATACTGCCGTTCTTGATTCACCGATTTCACCTGTTTCTATTTTGACTTTTTTCAGTGAGAGGCCTGCAGAAGATTGCGCAGAATCGGATGCAGGCTCAATACGATAAACAAAATTATGATCTCCCAACATCATGATGGATTTATTTGGAATAGTGAGTTTCTCTTTAGCTGGTAATTCAACTAGGGCGCGTACCAACATGTTGGTTTTAAGTAATCGAGAACTGTTATCGAGCTTAGCTCTGACCATTAACATACGTGAAGATTGATCTAATTGTGGTGAAATAGCAGTTATTTGTGCTTTAAATTCTTTTTCTTTATAAGAACGAGAAAACACTTTTATAATTTGGCCCAATTTAATTTCACTCAAATATTGATCGGGTAACATCAGATCAAGATACATTTCATTAATATTATCCAAGGTCACTAAAGCCTCACCTTGATCTACAAAGGCGCCTTCCGAAAATTGTTTTAAACCCAATTGACCTGAAAATGGCGCTTTAATACTTAAATCGGCAATACGTGTTTTCAGTGTATTTATTTCTGCCTCTAAAACTTGCCAGTCTCTATATTGTGCATCAATCTGTGCTTGGCTTACGGTAGCTATACCTTGTAGATTTTTTAAGCGGTAATATTGTTTTTTAGCCTCTGCTGCACTGATCTGTTTAGCTTTGAGTTCAGCTTGCTCTTGACGGTCATTAAACTCAACCAGTAAATCACCTTGTTTAACCTCTTGGCCATCTTGAAAATAAATCTTGGTAATGACTTCGGAAATATTAGGTGTCAGCGTGACAGAATCAATCGCCTTGAGTTCACCCAAAGCTTCAATGGTTTGATTTAGCTTTTCATACCCCACTTTATAGGCAATCACCGAAACAGGTTTATTAGCTAAAACCTGGCTAGGCAACCAAAGTAACAGGATAAAGGTAAATAACACTCTAAAATTCAATGACATAAACCAACCTTTAAATAGGCTTAAATGAGTAATATTACGATTTTAGTTCTTTAACTTAGAATTGTGTATGAATAATTGTTGCCATCAAAGCAATTCTGTTTTAATCAAAATTCGTTTTAGATTGTACTTTGATTTATTGAGGTAGGAATGAGTATTGAATTGATTACCCATCTATTTAGTCGACTATTTAAGCGGCTTTTTACTGCTTTGGTAAACAGATGGGTTTTTATTAACTAGTTTGAATATATGGAAACTACATTAACCTAGACAGTTCAGCTTCTTCCATATCTATAATTCGCCTTTCAAGATGAAGTAATGATTCAGTCAAGGTATCTGATATACCGGTCAATTCCATCATCTTCTCTTTTGCCTTAGCGCAGTTCTCTTCTTTTATTTTCTCTTTAGATTTAAAGAAGGTTCTTCTAACTTTGCCGAACATGAGTTTATACACCTGCATATACTGCTGATGAACCAAAATTAGACTGGGTTCAACAGCTTGATACTCAGGGATTTGCGAAAGGATTTGCCCTTGTCCGTAGTACCACTGACCTAAATGAGTAGCAGTATGTAAAACAGGTACTTTTTGCTGGTCAACGTCAAAGCCGCAAACCAATGCTTGTGCATTAGCACGCCACGCAACATGCGAAGACCGAGCTAACCTAACTTGATTAATAAGCTCTTTTTTTTCCACTTTTTCTGATCCTAATGAGAATTATTTTTTATATTTTGGTTTGTGTTTTTTTTATTTTTTCACAAACCTATTTTTTACCAAGTAAATAGTCAACTAAATACTTAGTAACTCTCAATAACAACCTCATTCTAACCCGCTTAGGGCATAGGGCAAGTAGAAAAATAATTTAAAATGAAATTAGCCTTAAATGGCGAATAAAAATACTTAATTTTACTAATAGAAAGCTATACATGAATGGATTCACTGCTATAAAGTGGCCCTAGGTGCCCCTTGAGGGTAAAAATTCGCCTGAAATATCTTGACTTACCCCTTCTGGCATCAAGTTCTTCGTTTGTTAAAAATTTTGTTAATAGCTAGCTATTAACAAAATTTTTGTCTTTTTCAGACAAATTTTGACTCATTTCTAGTTAGCGCCTCACCCGTGTTTATGCCCTTTGGGTGCAAAGCTCTCTAATAATTTTTAAAGAAACTTAAAAATTCATAGCCATAACGGTTAAGTTTAGTCTCTCCAACACCGGAAATAGCTAATAGTTGAGCATCGTCTTTTGGCTTTTTCTGTGCCATTTCAATCAACGTAGCATCACCAAAAATTTGATAGGCAGGTATATCTTCCAATTGAGCAATTTCACGACGTAATAAGCGCAGTTCTTCAAAACAATTGCGATCTTCTTGTGTTAATTCATCCTTAGCTGACTTTTTCATAACAACTGCGGATTTTTTAGCTTTTTTAGCTAAGGCAAACTGAATATCAATTTGGCCTTTCATCGCTTGGCCAGAAAGAGAGGTAAATTTAAGGACGGAAAAATTTTGAATATCTTGAAATAAAAAACCTAGATGTATGAGTTGACGAATAATACTCGACCACTCTTGAGCACTGTACTCTTTACCTATGCCATAGGTGCTTAATTGATGATGATTCTGAGCACGAATTTTTTCATTGTCCATGCCTCGCAGCACATCAATTACCTGCTTCATACCAAAACCCTGTTGCATACGATAAACACAAGACAATACTTTTTGTGCGGCTACTTTACCGTCAACTAAGGTAGGTGGGTTCAAACAGATATCGCATTTACCGCAAGCTTGATGAGTGCTTTCTCCAAAATAATTCAACAATACATTACGACGACAAGTTTGCGCCTCGGCAAAATCGACCATAGCATTGAGTTTGAAATTTTCTAACCGTTTTTGATCTTCATCAGAAACCTGATCAACAAAATATCTGGCGGTAGCAATATCTTGTGATCCATAAAGCATAAGCACTTCAGATTCCAAACCATCACGCCCTGCTCTTCCAGTTTCTTGGTAGTAACCTTCAATATTTTTGGGCAAATCATAATGCACTACAAAACGTACATTGGGTTTATCTATACCCATCCCAAAAGCAACCGTTGCCACGAC
Organism: Piscirickettsiaceae bacterium; assembly: GCA_021767305.1. Next base: position 5,963 of record JAASTL010000009.1, read on the forward strand.
AATTTCAATTTCATCTCGAATAAATTGTTGGTGCACACTTTCTCTAATTTCAGCGGGTAGACCTGCATGGTAAGCTTTTGCTTTATAACCCTTTTCTTGCAGTTTGATGGCTACCTCTTCAACCTTTTTACGGCTTAAGGCATAGACAATACCGCTGCTATTTGGCCGCAGTTGTAAAAAGTCCAATAGCTGTTTTAAAGCTTGGCGTTTTTCCTCAACTCGATAAAAAATATTCGGTCGATCAAAACTGCTGATATGGATTCTTAAATCCTGAAAATGTAATTTTTCTAGAATATCTTCACGGGTGGCTCGATCAGCCGTGGCGGTTAGAGCAATAAAAGGTACTTGCGAAAACCACTCTCTAAAGGTACCCATTTGTCTGTATTCAGGTCTAAAATCATGCCCCCACTGGGAGATACAGTGGGCTTCATCTATGGCAAACAGGGCTATTTGAATAGACTGTAAGCGCTGCAAAAAACCTTGGCTTTGTAATCGTTCCGGTGAGACATAAAGCAAATCTAGTTGTTGCGCATGAAGTTGGCTTAATACGTCAGCGGCTTGAGTGGCATTAAGAGAGGAGTTGTAAAAAGCCGCTTTAATTCCATTTGCTTGCAATGCAGAAACCTGGTCTTGCATTAGAGCGATTAAAGGCGAAACCACAATTGCGGTTCCTGGTCTGATTAAAGCCGGAATTTGATAACAGAGAGATTTCCCCCCCCCGGTCGGCATAAGTACAAAACAGTCACGCCCCTGAATCACATCTTCAATAATCTCGGCTTGCTGCTGACGAAAGGCTTGATATCCATAAACCTGCTGCAAGACTTCGAGCGCGGTTTTGGATTGAAATGAAGTGTCTGAAGAGGTCATAAATATCGGTAACTGAAAATGTGCGCTTAAACTAAAGCAAATCGCTGTAAAAATCCAGTCACATAAGATAAACAGTGATTACATAGTCGACTACTTGACTCTTTAATCAGTAAAGACAGTTACTTCCTCAACTGATTTACGTTTAAGGTTATTATTGGGCTGGCAATTTGCATCAATATTACCGATATATAAGGCGCCAATTAATTCTATTTCTTCGGCATTAATACCTAAGGCAGCAAAAGTTCGTTCATCATTAATAATCGGCCCAGTACTCCATTGCACGCCTATTTGCTGTTGCCAAGCCATAAGTTGAAAATTTTGTATGGCACAAGAACAAGCCGCATAGTCCTCTTTAGAAGTTACTGGATTAGCGCTTTTTTGCTGCCCTACTAAAATCACCGTTGGTATCTTGGCAAACTTCTCTATGGCTAAATCATAGAAACATTGGTAACAATCATCTTCAGGGGTGTTTTTCTTAGTGGCGCGGTTATCTGCGTAGATATGCGCTAGTTTTGTTTTATACTGCTCGCCTAACACCCAAAAACGCCAAGGTTGGGTGAGCTTGTGGTTGGGCGCATAGAGTGCTGCATTCAGGCATTTTTCTAATTTATCCCTATCTACTGGATATTGGGTTTTATCCATAAACTGGTAACAAGTGCGACGAGAACGGATTAGATCAAACACTTGATTAGTCTTTGCAACATCAATAGGCATGGTTTTATCTGTCATAATTCACTAGGTTTCTTGGCAGTGTTAAACAAATTGAGAGCTTTGCACCCAAGGGCATAAAACTCTCTATTAATAAGGCATTGGATAAGTTATGTATTTTTGTGGATAACTATAGCAGAATTTAAGTTCGCTATTTTTATCCACATTTCTCACACAGTTACTCACACCCTTTATAAGAAACTACATACACAGTTTAACCACACGATAACTATTTGATAAAATTTACGAATTCTTAATTATCAACAAAAATTCGTTTACTAATAAAAAGAATAAAGAAGTATATATAGAATACATATACATTTAACTATCCAACTAAAGATATCAATCAATGACCTTAAATGAACTTAAATACATTGTTGCAGTTGCTAAAGAAAAACACTTTAGAAAAGCGTCAGAAACTTGTTTTGTAAGCCAACCTACTCTTAGTGTGGCTATTAAAAAACTCGAAGAAGAATTAGGTGTTACCTTGTTTGAGCGACGTAAACAAGATGTATTGGTGACCCCTATTGGTAAACAAATTATTGCTATTGCTGAAGAGATATTAGAAAGAAGCAATGATATCAAGCAGATTGCCAAAGAAGAGCAAGGTGATTATTCCAGTGAATTGAAGATTGGTGCGATTTACACCATTGCTCCTTATCTATTACCTAAATTGATACCAGAATTTCAAAAACTCGCCCCCAATGTCCCTATTATCATTGAAGAGAATTACACCCATGTATTGGCAGAGAAACTTCATTCAGGGGAATTAGATGTAGTTATTTTGTCATTACCCTTTAGTGAACCTAATATTGAAACCTTACCTCTGTATGAAGAAGATTTTGTCGCAATTTTACCTAAAGAGCATAAATTTACTAAATCGGATAAACCGATTAAATTGCAGAAGATAGAAGATGAAACGGTATTACTTTTAGGGGCAGGTCACTGTTTTAGAGATCAGGTTATTGAATCCTTTCCTAATCTCATGCAAATGAGCCACCATAGTGATCGTCTGCAAAAGACTTTTGAAGGTAGTTCCTTAGAAACGATCCGTTATATGGTTTCATCTGGCGCTGGTTTATCTATTTTTCCGTCTACCTCCTTATCAGAAAGAGATAATGAACTGTTTGCTATTAAACCTCTGGCTAAACCGGTTCCAAAAAGAACGGTAGCGATTGCATGGCGTAAAACTTTTTCGCGTACTAAGGTATTAGAAATTTTTAAACAAGCTATCCAGCAGATTAATCTACCAACTCAATATAAATTTGAAGAATAAAAATAATGAATTCGTCATTACTCAATGTCATAAATTTTAGAAATTTTTTGCAATTTAAAGTGCTGTTCATCAGTCTCTTGTTTTCATTTAACCTAGTTGCAGCAGAGTCTCAACCAAGACCAGCTTCTAGCGTTATGAACGCCGCAGATCCTTATGAGGCTTATAACCGTAAGATGTTCGCCTTTAATATGGCATTTAACGATACCGTGGGTAAACCTATCGCAAATGCCTATAACAGCTCTGTGCCACAACCAGCTCGCACCGGTATCAGTAACTTTTTTGATAATTTAGGTACGCCACTTTCAGCGATAAACTGTTTTTTACAAGGTAAGGTAGAAGATGGTTTTTCTGAGATTATGCGTTTTTCCCTCAACACGACTTTTGGATTGTTAGGTTTGATTGATATTGCAGAACCAGCTGGACTAGAGGCTAAAAATGAGGATTTTGGGCAGACTTTATATCATTGGGGAATGTGGGATCAAAGTAGTTACATAGTACTTCCTTTTGTAGGCCCTTATACTACTCGATCTCTGTTTGGTGGTGCGGTTGATAATGTCTATGATCCAATCTATTCGCATCTTATTACTACTGATAGAAGTGGCCGTGTCTGGATCTACATGGGCAATGGATTCATTGAATATACCAAGGTGGTTAACTTGATTGAAGATATTAAAAACCAGCCGGATCCTTATGTTTTTAGCCGCGAAAGCTACTTACAGTTTAGAACCAATGAAATTTATGACGGCAAGGCACCGCAACCAAGTCTAGATGATTTTAATTTTGAATAATCGGTAACCTAATCAAGTTGAATATTGAACATCAACAACTCAAACTGGTTTTAGAGAACAATTTTTCCAGTTCAGTCGGAAGCTATGGCGTAGCAACCTTAATTGCGCTCATTTTGTTCTATCTCACAGAAAATTTTACTATCTTTCTGTGGTTCGCTTTCATGTTGATTGTGACCTCCATGCGTGCCTGGGTGAATCATAATATTTTGCAGCTGATGGCCAAAACAGGCTTTAAGAAAAGCTATATGCAAATTATTCTCATCATGATTGTGCTATCTGCTACTGGTTGGGCACTGTTGGTTGTTTTTTTTATTGAAGAGTCTCAACCAGCCGCCAATGCATTCATTCTCATCACTGTAACCGGCATTATGTTGACCAGTATGTCGACCCTGATTCACGTCAAAAAATTCTATTTCAGTTTTGCCATTATTTCGATTACTCCAGTTGTTATTGTTCTGGCGTTTATGGATGGCATTATCTACCGACTATTTCTATTACAAGTGGTTTTATTTTTGTTGTTTGTACTTAAAAACGGCGACATGTTTAATAAGAAATTAAGACATAATTTGGAACTATTAGAAAAAAATAAAAGTTTAATTGAAGACCTTAAACTGCAAAAACAACAGGCTGAGCAAGTCAGTGCGATGAAAAGCCAGTTCTTAGCCAATGTTTCTCATGAAATTCGTACTCCGCTAAACGGCATAGTTGGATTTTTACAGATGTTGAAAATCCGTGAAACCGATTCAACCAAAAAAGGTTATATCGATATCATTTCCCAATCGAGCGATGAATTGATGCAAATCATCAATGGCATTCTCGATTTCAGTAAGTTGGAAAATAAGCAGGTTGAACTGGAAGAAATAGAGTTTGATCCAAAACTCTTACTGCAGAGTTGTGTTGATCTGTTTAGTCAAAAAGCAGCTGAAAAATCGATTAATATCGAACTCACTGAAGTTAAACCCTTACCTAAAACCATCTTGAGCGACCCTTTAAAACTCAAGCAAGTGGTGAATAATTTGCTCTCTAATGCGGTTAAGTTTTCTTCTCATAATGGTTATATAAACCTCATTGCAGAGTATTTGGTCAAAGAAGAAAAACTACAGATTTTTGTGGTTGATCAAGGTATTGGTATCAGTGAAGAAAATTTACAAAAAGTGTTTGATTCTTTCACCCAAGCAGATAACTCGATTACTCGAAAATATGGCGGTACTGGCTTAGGGTTGGCGATTAGTATGCATCTTGTGGAGCTGATGGGTGGCGAATTAAAGGCAGAGTCGACTTTGGGTGTGGGTAGCAAATTTAGTTTTAAGATTAAAGCAC
>JAASTL010000287.1 GCA_021767305.1 Piscirickettsiaceae bacterium
ACACGCTCAATGCCATGGCCATAGCCATTGGCTTTAATGACCGCGAGAACACGGCTATTTGGAGCTAACTGTTTTGCTAGCTGGAGATTTTCTCTAAGGGCAGGTAACTTTATCAATGCTTTTGTTGGACGATACATCATAACGGATTGCCTTAATAATGCTCATCAGGCACATCAAAAGCGGCATGGTTTTCAAAGCGAGTATATTCACCAATAAAGGTCAAACGAACCGTTCCCAATGAACCATTACGATGCTTACCCAGAATGATTTCAGCAGTTCCTTTGTCCTCAGTATCTTTGTTATAAACTTCATCACGATAGATAAAGATAATTAAATCCGCATCCTGCTCAATTGCTCCCGATTCTCGTAAATCTGACATTACAGGGCGTTTATTTGGGCGTTGTTCCAAGCTTCGGTTTAGCTGAGAAAGTGCAATAACAGGAATATTAAGTTCCTTAGCTAAGGCCTTCAAACCACGAGAAATCTCGGATATCTCATTGACGCGGTTCTCTGCACCCGCGGAACCGCGCATTAACTGCAGGTAATCCACGACAACTAAGCCAAGACCGGTAACTGATTTTTCTGGATCTGCATCCCCTCTTTCTGTCGCTTCTTTGCGTTGTAAATCACGAATATCTTTATCGATGCGGCGTGCACGAGCACGTAGTTCAGTAATCATCAGTGCCGGCGTATCATCAATATATACCTTGGCTTGAGAAAGTACATTGATCGCCTTATTCAGCTTAGGCCAATCATCTTGCGCAAGTTTACCGGTACGCATGCGGCCTGCATCAATGCGCCCTATTGAACTGATCATACGCATCGCCAAGGACTCACCCGGCATCTCCATACTGAATACCGCAACAGGCGTACCGTTTTTGGTGGCGATGTTTTCCGCCATGTTCATGGAAAAGGTGGTTTTACCCATAGAAGGACGACCTGCCACAATAATCAAATCACCATTTTGTAAACCGGCTGTGATTTCATCAAACTCGGTTAAATGGGTTTCTTGCCCGGTAATCGTACCTTCAGTATTGAAAAGTTCGTCAATTTTATTAATCGCCGCTTCAAGCAGAATGTCCATGGTTTTATATTGGCGCTCTTTACCTTCACCATGCTCGGCAATACCCATGATTTTAGATTCGGCAATATCTAAAATATCGCGAATATCTTTGCCTTGAGGAAAGTAAGCGGCTTCAGAAACATCATTACTAGCTTGAATCAATTTTCTAAGAATGGATTTATCACGCACAATTTGTGAGTAATACAAAATATTCGCCGCACCCGGTGTGTTTTTCACCAGCTCACCTAGATACTCTTTACCACCAGCGGTTTCAAGCTCGCCACTATTGGCAAGATATGCTACCACCGCAACATGATCAAACGGCTTATTATTACGGCTTAAATCGAAAATAGCCGAGAAGATAGTTTGATGTTGTTTAGTGTAAAAATCAGTGGCATTAACAATCACTACAACATCATCAAGCACTTCATTAGATAGCATAAGACCACCCAAAACAGACTGCTCTGCTTCAAGTGAATGCGGCGGAACCTTAAAGAGTTCGTCGGCTTGTTTGGTGGTTAGGGTTGCGGAAGGATCTCTTGCTGCCATATTCTTAAACAATCAATAAAAGTTAAATTATGCGGTGCCTGTTTTGCGAAAACTAAAGATTGCTCATTATAACCGTTCACTAAAACTGAGGCGGGAAATCATGCAAATTTGTGAATATGAATTTACGCATAAAGAATTTACGTCGTTTGATTTTTTAAGATGGCTAGATACAAAAAAAGCGAGGTTGGCAAATACCAAACCTCGCTTTTTTTAAGACTATGAAAAAGAATTAAGCTTCTTCAGTCGCCTTAACTTCAACAGTGATTGCAGCAACCACATCAGAGTGAAGCTGGATGTCGATTTCGTAAGTACCAACGTGGCGAATAGCGCCATCTGGCATACGAACGTCACGACGTTCAACTTCAAAACCTGATGCTTTAAGTGCATCAGAAATATCTTGAGTTCCAACAGAACCAAATAATTTACCTTCGTCACCAGAGACTGATTCGATAGTCACTACTTGACCGTTTAGGTTCTCATAAACACCTTGCGCAACTGCAAGTTCAGCAGCTGCCGCTTTCTCAAGCTCAGCGCGCATAGTTTCAAACTCTGCAACATTTTCTTTAGTTGCAGGCTTTGCTTTACCTTGAGGGATCAAAAAGTTACGAGCATAACCAGCTTTAACAGAAACTTGATCACCTAAAGATCCTAGATTTTGTACTTTTTCAAGCAGAATAACATTCATGGCTTAAACCTCTATTGTTCTTTATTGTCCAATCGGCTTCTAAAATCGACCCAAGTGTCGACTAAACCGATGGTTGCTAAAATCAACATCGCTTGTGGTAGTAAAAATAACAATATATACATCCCGACTAACCAACCTGTACTCAGCTGGTTAACCGCTACGGTTTTATGGGCAATGGCGATACCTTGGAACATCAATCCAGCAATCAAAATACCGGAAAGATTATAAACCAAGCCTGACTGCACACCACTCACCAAGCCTAAGATCGCCAAAACCACTGCCATATAAGCAA
>JAASTL010000288.1 GCA_021767305.1 Piscirickettsiaceae bacterium
ATTTTGCCGCCACCCCAAGATGGTCTTTGGAAGAACTTGAAGAGGTTTAGATTTTAGTGGATAGTAAGTGGTTTGTAGTGAGTGGTTTGTAGTGAGTGGTTTGTAGTGAGTGGTTTGTAGTGAGTGGTGAGTAGTAAACAATAAACTCAATACTACAAACTACCCACTACAAACTACCCACTACTCACTTCTCTTCTTCGGACTTAACCTTTATTAAACTCTCTTCACCATTCAGCAGGCGTTGAATATTACCTCTATGACGCCAGAATAAAATGGCCGTCATGACCGCCGTTACCCATACCCATTCAATAACCCCAGACAAATACCAAATATAGATTGGCGCTAGGATAGTCGCAATTAGCGCGGATAAAGATGAAATCTTGAGCACTTTGGCAACAAACAACCATGTGGCCGCAACCGCAAGACCAATTGGCAAAGAGAGTCCAAACATAACCCCCAACATGGTTGCCACGCCTTTTCCACCTTTAAAGCCAAAAAACAGCGGGTATAAATGCCCAATAAAAGCAGCAAAACCAACCAAAATAATAACTAAAGCATCCGCTACCAAGTAGTGCGCAATCACTACCGGCACTAACCCTTTTAGCACATCACCCAATAAGGTCACCGCCGCGGCTTTTTTACCTTTCTCACCCCCAATACGTAAAACATTGGTCGCTCCAGGATTCCCCGAACCACCTTCACGAGGGTCAGGTAGACCGAAAATTCGGCAGGAAATAATTGCGGTAGAAATCGACCCTAACAGGTAGGCTGCCACAATTAAAATAATACTTTGTAATTCCATCTAAAAAGCCTTTGGCTACATTATTTTTTTGAAAATTTAAACGATTGCATGATTTTACTAGAAGTAGATAATAGCTTCAGTTTAATTTTTACAAGGTCGTTCCAATGAATTTAGAACCAATGGATATCGTTTACATTCAGGGCTTAAAAACTCAAGCCATTATTGGAATCTACGATTGGGAAAGGGAAAACCGTCAACCTCTGATTTTTGATATAGATATGGAACTGCCTATATTCAATGCCGCCGCTAGCGACAATATTGCCGACACGGTTGATTACAAAATGGTTTCTGATGAAGTGGTTGAGTTAGTTGAATCAAGCCGCTTTGAACTGCTTGAAGCTTTATGTGAAGAGATTTGCCAAATGATTTTTCAAAATCATAACGCCGTACACAGTGTTAGTTTAAAGGTAAGCAAACCTCATGCGGTGCCGGCAACGGACACGGTAGGAATCAAAATCAAACGCATAAGAAAATAACGGCTATTTTCCTATCATTTCATTTTTGATTTCTTTTTGCTGCCTTGCCGCTTCTTTAATCATTGGGACCATCTGCTCCATATAAATACAAGCATTATGAACAGTGATTTTATCTAAGTCCTTATAGTCTTGTTCAAACTGACGGCGGTTTTGCTTGGATAAGTTATTCACCACTTTGTCATATAAGGCATTACCTTCAGCTAATCGCACAATAGTGACCAACTGTTCTGGCGACACTTTGGGAGCAAACTCTTGCACAATTCGATTATCAACTTCGGTCATTTTATTTGCCAACGTTTTATAGGCTTGTAATTTTTTCTCTAACTGCTGACTTTCAATATCATTGCCTTGGTTCAAACGACGATCAATGACCTTTTGCAATGCATCAACCGCAGCAGCACTTAAAGAAAAAGTCACCGGCCCCATATCCAATTGGTAAACACCCTCTTTATTGCGTCTTGCTGAAATTTCCATAAATTTAATATCCTGTCTGCACTGCCATAATGTTAGATGTAACGTGTTTTTTCATTAATCACTTCAAGTTGGCCATCACCTTCCAACTTAAACATGGTCTCTATAATGGTTTTGATAGATTCGCGCGCATCATCATGGTTAGGTTCTTCGGTATTTGCCATATCGACCTCAAACTGCTTAAGCAGAATCCCGCCCATATTTTTCATGACGATGGCATTTAAATCATCGTCTTTAGCAACGAGCATCAAATTAAGCAGGTCTCGATTATCAATCGTTTGAATCAGTTTTTGTAAATCAGATGGCCTGAGTTGCTTAAGGCGCAACCCCAAAGAAATATAACTATCAAGAATAGAGTGCTCATCACCATGCTCTAAAGCCAGTAAATGCTCTAAGGTAATATTGAGCAAGGCAACAGAAAACTGATCCATACGAATACTGGCATTGCCAATATGCACCGACCACTCGTTTTCATGTATCTTCTTTATTCCAATTTTCATATTCGCGTTATCTTTAATGGGTTTTGTTTTACTTTATTTAATGAATGAAAGCAAAATCTTTTCCAGATTATTAAGCCTAAAGAGATTTTGCTTGTTTTGTTTAGCACTATTTGCAGTTTATACCGATGAATCAACTCGCTGACTATTGGTGTGTTCGCCTGATTCAGGCATAATAATGAACATTATTTAATTCAAATTGAACTGCATTCCGTCGACGATTTTTTTGTCACATCCGCCAAACGCAGTTTAGATTTTAGGATTCTGCATGCGATCACAATCGAACAAAAATATAAAAAACCTCCCAGAGCCCGACGAATCCGCCAAAGAATATAGCCGCA
>JAASTL010000289.1 GCA_021767305.1 Piscirickettsiaceae bacterium
CTGGAATGGGAGCAGATGGTGCTAGAGGTCTAAAAGCTTTGCGCGATATTGGGGTATCGACGATTGCTCAAGATGAAAAAACCAGTGTGGTGTGGGGAATGCCAGGCGAATCGGTAAAAATGGGTGGCGCTGAATATGTGCTGCCATTAGATAAAGTTGCTGAAAAAGTTATTGAACTGGCAGAAAAATAAACGATATTTTAAATGACTTGAAGCTTTCGGATAAATAGGCTTCTTGATGAAAAAGGCTCTTGGAACGAAAAGAGCCTTTTTTATTTTTGTTTAAAGAAAATTTTAAATATTACGATTTTAAATATCTCTTAGAAAAGTTTTGTAAAGATTACCGGCCCATTGTTGTGGCACATTAAATGCTTTCAAAGCGATAACGAAGAAAAATAAATAAGAGATTAGAAAGGATTCATCATGATTGAACGAATGCTTGAAAACTTACGAGTGTACTGGTTGGCTTGGGGAGTCACTCTATTAGGCGTCGTACTGAGCTTTTTTGCGATTCCATTTTTAGATACAGTGATGTTTCTATTAATCTCAGTGGTTTGGACTTGGTCTGTGGCAAAGTTTGCCGAATCGCAGGGGGGCGGGGCTGAAAAAATTACAGAATTTGCCGCTGAAGTTGTTGAAGCGCCAAAATCAATGGCTCCAAGTGGTAATGAACCTATGTTACGCATGACCACTGCGGATCAAGCGTTGCAACAAATTATGGATGATGTTGATAAAGTCATTAAACAAGAAATTGATATTGTTCATGATGAGTTAGGGCAAGTAAAAACATTGGTTGCCGAGGCAATTGAAACGCTTAATACCAGTTTTTCTGGACTACATCAGCAAACACAAGCGGAATATCAACTGGTTGTTTCCCTGCTGGATAACTTAGGTGGTGATGAAAATAGTGATGCCATGAGTATTCAAAAATTTTCTGCGGAAATTAAAGGCGTATTGCAATATTTGATTGACTTGCTTACCAATGCCAGTGAACGGAGTAATCAGACGGTCAATAAAATTGATGACATGGTCAGCCAAATTGAAGCGATTTTTAATTTACTTGAAGATGTTAAAGGGATTGCTGATCAAACCAACTTATTGGCCTTGAATGCGGCGATTGAAGCGGCTCGTGCAGGTGAAGCTGGGCGTGGCTTTGCCGTGGTTGCGGATGAAGTTCGTAAGTTGTCGCTCAATTCAAATGTCTTGAATGAACAAATCCGTAATCGTGCGGAACAGGCAAGAACAACGGTTGATCAAGTTCGTAGTATTGTTAGTGAAACCGCGAGTAAAGATATGGAGCATGCACACTCTTCACAAGCAAAAGTAGGCACAATGCTGAGCGACCTTGAGGAGATGAATAGTGGTATCTCGACCAAGTTAGGGGATGTATCTGGAATGATTTCTGAAATTGAACTGAGTGTCTCGAATGCGGTTCGCTCATTGCAATTTGAAGATATTGTCCGCCAGTTAATCGAGCAGGTCATGAATCACTTAGCGAATTTGCATGAGTTTTCTGCAGAGATAAATAGTTTCTTGCAACATGCTTCAGAATCACCAGCTCAAAGCGAACAAGAACATCAGGTGCGTTTGGAAAACTTCCGTAAAGAGATTCATAAAAAACGCACAGAGATTGAAGAGAGTCGGATGTCTCGTGTAAATACAGAGAGTATGGATGAGGGTGAAATTGAACTATTCTAAGTACTTGACGTCTTAAAAATAAAACCCGAGTTAAAGATTAGCTCGGGTTTTTGGGTTTTATGGCATTTAGTTTTAGTGGTTTTAGGGTTGCGGCTTAGACTAAATCATATTTCCCATATGGGTATTCCAAAGGCTGCCAAAAATTAGGCTAAAGAAAATACCGGTCGCAAAAACAACATACCAATAACGTCTTAGGCGTTTATCTGAATCAGGCTCATCTTCAGGTCTATCTTTAAAAAACACCAGCAAAAAACCAATTGCGGAAATAAAGCCGGCAATATTCGCAAGATAGTGAACGCCTGAGAGCATCGATGTAATACCGAGCGCTAAAATTACCCCGTAGGTAAGTAACAGCAATTTCATATAAGCCTCTTTTAAAGTTAGGGTGGTCTCTGTCAAAATGTAGGTTGCCTATTGTATTGAAAAAAAGTCATGACCGCAGAGGATTTCAAATGTCACAGCCAACTGTCAGTCACCCACAACTGGTTCAATTGTTCTTTTATGTCCCAGAATCGCATTTAGAGGTTGTCAAACACGCGCTATTTGAGGCTGGAGCAGGAAAAATTGGGGATTACGAGCAGTGTGCTTGGCAAATTGCCGGTATGGGCCAATTTAAGCCGCTTGCAGGAAGTCAACCGTTTTTAGGAGAGCAGGGGGCTTTAGAACAAGTGAAAGAGTATCGAGTGGAAATGGTTTTTGGAGGTGATAAAGCAACAAAGGTGCTAAAAGCCTTGAAGCATACGCATCCCTATGAAGAGCCTGCTTATGGCGTATTGGAGCTTATTAATCACCAGTTTGAGTAGATCACTTTACATAGATTACTGAAGATTGTGATTTTATTTTGTAACTCTGTGAAGGGTGTCACGCAGCCCAGTCTTTAGCATAAC